>JBBQRU010000005.1:0-69562 GCA_038214545.1 Cyanophyceae cyanobacterium
TTTAATAAAACCTCTTGGGTTCGCTGGACTCTTGCCTCCAAGTAAACAGACTCGGCTGCCATCCGCTCTATTTCTTGACGTTGCTCTTCGAGGTCTTTTCTAGTTGCCCGTTCGTCAGCTTTAGCAGCCTCAGCTTCGGTCATTGCTCCCTCTACTTCATTCGAGAGTTCCGGCGCACTTAGCCGCGCCAGTACTTGTCCTGCCTTCACCTGATTTCCTGGGTAGGCAGAGTATTCATTTAACTGCCCCCCCACCCGTGGATACACAGTCACTTCCAAGTAGGGACGCACAGATCCTGTATAATGTACACTCGCTTGCATTAGACCTGGCTGAATCGATTCGACCTTGACCGGAATGGGATTAGAGGCACCATCCACCCGCATCATGTCTTCCATCGGCATTCCTTTCATCCCTTCCATCCCAGGCATCGAGGAAGCAGGTTTAAACTGCTTTGTTATTATTGAGATGCTACCTAACAGTACTGCCAAGACTGCGAGTGTCATGACTGTTTTGATCAATAAAATTGACTTTTTGACTGGCTGAAGATTAACTCCTACTACATCTTCATGGTTACTGCCATCATCAGGTGCATTAGTAGTTTCGGACATTTACTCACCTCGTAGGTTGTGGACAGGTATATTAGAGCAAGCAACTTCCGCAATTAGGCTACAAAGCTCCTTGCCATAGGGGTTGTCTGAGGGTCGGTTTGCCCAACGCTCTTGATATATTTCCAGCTCGTCCTTCAGTGTCTGCAGGCGATAAATATGCGACTCAAGATGAGCAATTTTCTGTTTCAGCAATTTCTGCACTAGTGGGCAGGCAGGGTCGCCATGAGAGCGGATGCCAAGCACTTGTTGAATTTCAGCCAGCGAAAAATTTAAAGATTGAGCTTTTTTGATGAATTCTAGCCGCTTGGTTGCTTCGCCATCGTAATAACGGTAGCCACTTTCACTTCTTTCAACTGGGAAAATCAACCCCAAACCTTCGTAATACCGGATAGTCCCCACAGCTACATCCGTTTGCTTTGCTAGCTCACCAATTTTTAACAGTTTTTTCGGGGATAATGCCTCACAAACTTGTTCCACTACAGCAACCATAGTTCCTCTTAACCAGTTATGTACTAAGTTTAAAGTCTATAGTCTGCTGTAGAGTCAAGTAAAAATCAAATCAATTATTACAACTATCCGCTCTTTCTATTTAACAACAACATCAAAAACAGCACTGGCAGTAGGCTGGGCATCTTTCAGGTTCACCTTCATCTGCCAGTTGCCCCCAAAAGGTAGACTTGTTTGGATTGCAAACATACCCGGTGAAGTCGCGGGCTTGACTTCTATTTTTGCCGAGCCTGCTCCCTCCATGCCCATTGCCTTCATTTCTTTTTCAGTCATGATCATTTCGACCCCGACATCTTTGACTGCTAAAGGTTTACCAGTTTTGGCATCCATCACAGCCAACATTAGAGTATTTTTCCCGATCTTCAGGGGGATAGCCTCTGCGTTCAGGGTCATCAGGGCTGATCCTGTCTGGCTAGCAGGTTTAATTACCTGACTTCCTGTGGCTGTCCCAGACGGCGATGAGACAGCTTGATTGCTGTCTGAAGAAGCTGTTTGTCCGTTATTACAGGCTCCCAAGGAAATTAGTCCGGCACTTCCCAGAATTATCAACACCAATTTTAAAGATTTCATGCTCTTGACTCCTCACAAAAAATAATTAATTACACATTTGACAACAGTTGTGACGCAGACCAGTATAGAGGGTGGCGGCGTTTAAATTTTGTTAACGCTCCCACGAATAGATACAGAAACGAGCGAGAAAAGTCTTGATATTGGTGTTTATCATTGTTGTAATGCCGCGCTGCAAAACCTCAACTTTTATTGATAAGAAAAGTTTCATAGGCAATCAGTTTTAGATTATACGAACCAGTATTAGGCGTTTGTCGCACCTTTACCGAACTTCATTGCACCGTTGTATAGCTTGCATTCTTTCCATATATGCTCCCCCAGTCGGTTCGGCTAAGGGAATTTGACATCCTCCTATGTGAAAACGATTTACGTTTCCATTCAGAGCTTGACTTTGTAGGATTGACGATGGGATTAAAGATGACGGGTTCGGTTGCGCCATTGGAGGACTGTTAGGTGTTTATTGCTCCCTTGACTGGACTTCTTTGCAGCGAGAGATAGCTTGCATTCTTTCTGTAGTACCTCCCCTAGTGGGTCTGGTTGGAGGTGTTGAGCACACTGTTGTGTTGGCTCTATCCACTTGTGCATAAGCAACAGAACTGAAAGATGCGTCAAGCAAAGCCAGTCCTAAAGGAATCGCCAGAGTAAACGCAGTGCCAATAATAAATCTTTTCATCCTTAAATACTCCTATAAAAATTAGTAACAGAATTTACTGAATCTCAGTTAAACCTATGGTAGGGTCTCAAGTCGGCTGTAGAGTCAAGTAGATCTGCACCAGAATTTTGCTCTCAAGCTACATTGCAATACGAACCAACAGCACTTTCACTATCAACACTTGATGATGTAGGGTGGCAAATTTTGGGGTCGGAATAGAATGTGCAATTTTCTCGATCAAGACTACGAAACTCACGCCTGGTTCTCAGATTGGTTGTATTTTCTGTATCTGCCCAGATTGTCTACTTATTTGTGGGAAGTCAAGTAACAAGTACCGAATGAGTGTTTGCGATTCGGAAAGATACTGTTTTTCTACTATGCGTGCGTCATAAATCGCCAGATCCTCTAACTGCTGAGGAAGTTGATAAGGGAGAGAAGTTTAGAATCGTGGCTTTAATCAACCGTTTCTGTATAAAAAGCATAGTACCTTTGACATCGCACCTTTTCCGTTTAGTTCCCATGTGTAAATTTTTGTACATCGCCTATCTACTTCTCAAAACAATTCCTAGTTAACATTTCAGCACTTGATCTAACAGTTTTCTAGCTCCTTGTGCCTTAGCCAGCGCTACGTGATGGTCGCTATAGGCACGAGCAAGGCGAGAAAGACCGCTCACCTGTTTTAAGTTTCTCAAGCTCAACACCTGCAACCAATTCCCCATCGAGCATGCGCCCGATTAAAGTTTTGATATCCCCTACTTCCTATCGAACTTTTTGGAGTTTTTCTAGCGTACTCAGTAAGGCTTTAAGTGAGTTTAAGATATCGTCAATCACAAGATGATTTTCCACTGATTCAGCCGAATCTTGAACTTTTACCGCGTCTTCAGCATCTTCAGCCAAAGGCAAAATAGCATTGGTTTCAGTTTTCACCTCGTTTGTTTGTGTCATCAAAACTTCCTCCAGAAAATTTCATTAGTTTACACTATTGTCAATGAGACCATTGCTTTCTTCGTTTCTGATTGCTCACTCTAAACTCCAATAGCCTTGCGCGTTGGCACATATAATGATCGCTTAATCCTCAGGCCGATAAGGCAATGACGAAGGAGCGCAGATAATCAAGACAGAGAGGCGCTAACGCGCCAAGGAGGTTGAGAACAACCTCTACGGGCTTATGAATACCAAAGACCTTCGGCGTCGTGTAAAATTTATTTCCATTTTTATTGACAGCACGGAGACATTACAAGACATAATTGTGATATTTCTTTGTCTAGGACTACTGTGTGAGATAATTGTAAAGATGTGGGAGATGTTTCACTCTCTCATAAAAGAAGGAGATTTCAAAGAAATTTCACAAATTTTGTTTCTGTTGATATTAGTCGAATTATTTCGTCTCTTAACAATATATATGCAGAAGTATAGTATCTCCGTAGATGTTGCAGTGGAGGTAAGCATTGTATCAGTACTTAGAGAAGTAATTGTTAATGGAGTTTTACAAATCTCCTGCTTTAAGGTGTTAGCGTCTTGTGCATTACTGATCGTGTTGGGATATTTAATGCTTTGTACGCGAGCTAAAAATGAGAAAAGGGTATAAAATTGTTATTTATCTGGGGTTAAAAAATAAACCCCAGATCATATGCAATTACAAGTAAATTAACAAGTAAAGCTAGCACATGAAAATCAGAAAAGCTCGCTAATTAAGATATATGCGAAGCAATCACTTGTATCGTAGCTTTTGTATAAAAAAGTTCAAAATATTCACTCAATAATGTTATCTGGGGTTAAACAGCGGAACTAACTGAATTGTTTATGGGTCATTTATATGGGTTTTTGCAACCAATAAAAATTCATTATCATACCACCACCTATCGCGATCGCATTTTCTTTTTGAAGTTTACAACAGTGCTCAGTTCGGCTTTTCTGACGGCTCACGCCTGGAGTCAGGGTGAATTTTATACTTTTACCCAGGAGTTATTACAAAATTATGCACACCATCAAAATCTCATTCACTCACCCTTGTGCAAAGTCGCCTAAATATACATTTGGCGAACAGGTTGCAATAAAAAGTGATTGTCGTCCCCAAGAGTGGGCAACAGGAAGAGTTACTGGGTTACGGCTAGATGATGACGTTACGAATACCTGGAATTACACAATTATTCTCGATTATCCACAAGGCTACTGTGAAGAATTGGTAGAAGATGATTTAGTCGCAGTAAATGAACTCGTTTGCTTAAACCAATAGGAAAGTAACTGTACATATCTCGCTGAAAATATCACAACTGCTGGCGTAAATCATCAGCAGTTTTTCTTTTACGGCTGACGCCTTTGAGGTTTTGAAGACTGTATAATCACTTTCTTGAAAGCATTGAATACTCCACAAGAAATAACTGCTGCACTTCAGCATTTTATCGGCTCGGGTATTATCTACAAACATTGGCTGGGTTTGAAATATACAGATGGGATAAAGCACTTAGCCGAGGTTGCCCAATGTTGGTGGCTGCTAGATTGTATCGCCTCACATCAAACCAGCAACTTTTTATCAAATCCTAAACTTCAAGAATTTCAAATTTGGCATTTACTCGTTAAAGATGATTCGGGCATCTTGATTTGTGAGTGGGATACAAATAAAGAAGTCTTACAGCAAGAAATCGAGTACATAGACTTTCCTCTGACCAGTATCAAACTCTACTTGATACGGAAGGTTCTGATGTTACCTACTGAGTATTGAGCGCATTAAATATCTGAAATTAATTGGATAACCATCATGATTCAATCGATCGGATTTGAGCAGAGATTTGTTACCGACCTCGAAAAATTCATAGGCAAAGCTGATAAATTCATCAAGATTTACTACTCAGGTATAAGTGAGGAAAGCCATTTAAAAGAAATCTTGGTTTTAATGAATAACTTGGTGACAGATGCAGATTTACAACAACTGGAAATCGATTATCAATCCCATTGCGATAATAAAGACTTAATGGCGGACTTTGATGAATCAGCTTGGTGGTAAATTTCTCCAGCACTTTACAACTGATGAGGGCTAACGCCCAAATGGATAATGAATAATTAGGAGATTATTATGGCTACGCGTAAATCCCCAGTGCCTACTTTTCAAGCGATTGATGATTCTGTTTTAGGTGAGTATGCCGTTAGTAATTATTCAGAGCGGGTCTATTCCAAGGTCTACTACTCTATCCGCGAACTTTGTGGACTAATTGCAAAGCGATCGCGTAGCAGTTCCGAAGGAGCCATGCTCGCAGAAGCTTTCGATTGGAATGATTTTAAAGAGCACTTTGCAAGTGATTTTGGCAAGATTGAAGAAAAGCGATATTCCTTAGAACAATTACTTAAATATGCTAATCGTAAATTTGGTAAAACTCTTGACGATTTGATAGTGCAAAATCAAATTTCCTGGCAGCGCAGACAAGAATATGCTGCAAAGAATAATATCCATTACCAATCAGAAGCGATTGAAGATAGCAACTGTTACTAATCTCACTCTTCTTTCAGCTTCGGTTTGAAAATCCTCCAGTAGTTAATCATGCTGGAGGATTTTTATTTAAAGCGCTCATAATTATGTAGAGGTTGCGGAAGCCTACAAACTGAACGCTTTTAATATCTGTATCGCATCCTGACAGATTGTTGCTCAACTAATCGTTAGTTTCAAGTTTTTTTACTTCATAAAAGCTCAAACATTTTCTAGTGTCAATATGTTACAAAATAGTTATGTCGTTTGGGAAGGGATATCTTTAATTGATGGCTCTCCTATAGTTCTGATTTTGACAGGATTTGTTTTACCCACGTCAAATCGTCAAACTGGAAGATTACTCCAATCTTGGATTTTACAGCAGGAAATTATCCCAACCTATGCAGCTAAGAATGCTTTAGATGTTGGAATTTGTGGGGATTGTCCTTTAAAAATGAGTCAGACAGGTAGTTGCTACGTAAACTTGTTACCTGTCAACAATATTTACCGCAAATATGTAGCAGGTACTTACCTAAAATTAGGTGCAAACGAGATCGAAGTTTTGAAAAGATATCGCTATCCAATTAGAATTGGCTCTTACGGCGTTCTAGGATTCCCCTGTCTGGTGTATCCACGTTGTAGTATTCATCTCGATAGGCGAGAATAATATTGTCTGCAACCATTTCTAAAATTCCTGACTGGCTGAGGTCACTCATCATTGGGCGCTTGCTCTGTCTCCCCTCAACTGCCCGAGAAATTTGAGAAAGTGCTAGCACCGGAACTTCTAAATTTCCCGCCATTTTGTAGAGTCCTCTGGCGACATCTCCCAGTTCATAACTGCGGTTGCCTCCAGAATCTTCTGCCATCATTTGCAGATAATCAACCATTACCAAACCTAGCTTCCCCGTACCATCTTCCAATTGGCAGAAAACCATCAGAAATATCAGCCGGCGATTGAGGCAATGCGAAATTTGGAGACAATTACCCAAGCAGCAGTCAGAGAACTAATTCAGCAACAGAGAAAACCCAGACTGCATCATACGCCAGAAGAGAAGCCAACTGTTTGGCGGCAAACTGGTAGCGGTCCGCGCTATGTGCAAATTCCTGCTATCCATGAGCAAGATGAACAAACCGGACTAGCGTTGCAACAGATGATCGAGTCTGAAGGTTTGACCGCCCAGGCAATTGTACGGGAAGCGATAGCCCTTCGGGCTGAAGCGCTTTGCGCTATCGCACTGCGCCAAGCATATAAAGCGGGTCGGTTAGTCGAAATAGAAAATCCATCTTTGGACGTAGAAGAAGAAACGGATGTTGCATCCCGTCAAGAAAGTGAAGCTATTGTCTTACAAGACAGGGCTACAGAATTAGAAGTTGTCACGCCCGAACAACCTGCTTTATTTGTACTTCAGACCGACTCACAGCCAACAGAGCGACGGGTGTTGCCGCTATATTTGGGTAAATTTTTACCTGGCTGTAGGTTAAAAGTATATAGTCGTGTAGTACCTTTGGCTGTTGTCGTTTTAACAAATAAATTGGTGACAGTTGCTGTCGTCAATTGGGGAAACTTTAGCGGTTGTATTTGGCGCAGAAATATAGTTGTTGCCTTACCGCTTTCTAAGGGTGTATCAGTGGCGTAGGTAAAGCGGCTAGGATCTGCCAAAAAAACCTGAGTAATTCGCTCGTTAACTCCAGACAAATCAATTGCAGTTGCCCTACCAGCCCAAACTTTAACATTAATTGCTTTACCGCTAAGACCTCTGCTATCATTCGTACTAACTTCTAATATGGCTGGCTGTTGTGCTTGAACTGGAACTGCGAGATAAACTATCGCTAGCCCAAAAGTAATAGCAATAAACTTGCTCAAAATACTTGTCTTCATAGTCGTAAAGTATTAGCGATAAACTTCAACAAATGTATTAAAAAAATAGAAACCTTTTTTCCCGCAGGCACAATTGCGACATTAGGGCGACTTGAAAGTTCTTGCGAAGATTTATCCGCACGCTGACCTAAACGTTGTGACATTGGCTTGAAGAATCCTTCTACCGCCGCTGCCAAAATATTTGGTTTGCGGGCTGTAGTCGAAATAGTTTGGCTGCTAAAACCACCATTACCAATCACGGTTGAGGATTGAGTTTGATTTTGGTTAAAGATTTCGCCTGCCTTACCTGCCGCCACAGCTAAAAACAAGTTGTAGGCACTCATTCGAGGTTTTAATTTGGACAGTGCCTTTAGAGGCTTTACGCTCAGAGGTTTTAGAACCCACAAGTGACTCCTGAAATTACAAGCGAAGGCAAAGAGAAGCTGCTAGCGGGTTTCCCTACTACCTTCAAGACTTGAATCAGCTCGCTCTGATTTACCCCAACTTTACCCCAATAATTTGGCGAACTAAGTCTAAAAATGTCCAACGTGGCATTTGATTACACCAACCTTACACTGTCAGAGGAGGCTGAAATGGGGTTTTTGGAGATACTATAAACCCCTGCAAGCCTTAGCCTTCAGGGGTTTTGTGTCATATGCCAGGAACCGGACTTGAACCGGTGACACGAGGATTTTCAGTCCTCTGCTCTACCAACTGAGCTATCCCGGCGAGGGAAACTGTTTTCTGTGCTTAAACAATGTAGCAAACATGAATTGGTATTGGCAAGTACCTTAATCAAAAAACTTTAAATTCTTTTCAACGTCAGCTTCACAGAGGCAAAAACGGCTAAAAATACCACAAATTGCACCAAAACGATACTCGGTCCCGAAGCAAAGTTAAATAAACCGGAGACAATCATGCCAATGATGCTGCTGATAGCACCGACAATCACCGAGACGACGAGAAACCGCGTAAAGTGGTGACTGGTTAATTTGGCAGTCGAGGCGGGTATCACCAGAAAGGCATTCACAAGTAAAACACCAACAGCTTTAATTGCCACAGCCACTGCCAGTGAGAGGATGACGACAAAGGCATAACGGTACAATTGCACCGGAATACCTTGGACTTGGGCGACGGCTGGGTTCAGAGTTAAAAGGATTTGCTGGCGGAGGGTTGATAGCAGAAAAATACTCCCACCGACCAACACCAAGAGTGTCAAAATCAAATCGGTGTTGTTAATCGCCAGAATATCGCCGAACAACACTCCCATTAAATTCCCCCGATAGCCTTGAATCAAGCTGGTGAGAATGACGCCAATCGCTAATGCGCCAGAGAGGACGATACTCAAAACGCTATCGCTGGCGATGTCGGTTTTATCGATAAAATATAGGACAACTACGCCAAATACTAAAGTAAAAGGCAACAGCATCCAAGTCGGATTCAAATGTAGCAACACACCTAAGGCAACTCCTACCAATGCAGCATGACCAACAGCATGGCTGAAAAAAGATAACTGACGTAAGGTGACAAAAGTACCCAATAAGCCGCCGAGTATTCCCATTAATACAGCACCGATTAACGCCCGCTGCATAAACGGAAACTGTAGCAATGTCAGTAAATCGTTACTGCTGGTAACGGCTAAGAAACTAAAATTACAATTCAATTAATCCACCCATCTAGTTAGTGTTGATGCTTGTAACGGCTAAATCCTGGTCCATAGGTAGCGAGTAAGTTTTGGGGTGAAAGGGCAATTTCTGGTGTTCCGGTACAAACAAGTGTTTGATTTAGACATAGGACGCGATCGCAATGATGGCTCACCATGTCAATATCATGAGAAACTTGCAACACAGTCCAACCTTCTTCCTGCTTTAATTCATGCAGTAAAGCATAAAAATCAGCTGCACCCTGGGCGTCAACTCCCGCAAAAGCTTCATCTAATACCAAAAGTTTGCGGGGGATCACTAAACAATAAGCTAGTAACACGCGCTTGAGTTCACCACCACTCAACATCCCAATAGCTTTATGCTGTAAACGATTAGCACCTGTCCGCTGCAAAGCATGAGTAATGGCTTTTTGTTTCTCCCCATCACCTCCCCACACTCTATTTCTCCAAGACGACACCTTTTGATTCTCGCCTATCCACCCTAATCCCACTAATTCGTTCACAGAAATCGGGAAACTGCGGTCAAAAATAAAATTCTGAGGCATGTAGCCGATTTGATGACGCAGGCTACCTAAACGTGAAATTGGTCGTCCAAAGATTTCAATTTTACCAGCAGAGCGAGGAATTAAATCGAGAATTGCTTGAACTAATGTACTTTTACCCGCACCATTAGGACCAACGATGGCTGTATCTGTACCGGGCATCAATGCAAACGAAACATCACGAACAGCAATGTTACTACCTTGATAGACAGTTAATTTTTCTACTTGAAAAATTGGCAGTTCATTCATAAGAAAAAATTATATCGGCGAGAAATAAGCACTTCTATTTGCAAGCTGTTTCTAAGGTTTGTAAATTAGCTCTCATAGCCTCAAAGTAATGCTGTGGAGCAGTTTGACCAGTTTCTAAAGAATCCAGCGGATGCAAAGTTAATTGCAGGTCTTGAGCAAGACTAGTCAACAATTTGTTGTCTATTCCTGGTTCGCTAAATAAAGCTTTCACCTTATATTGTTTCACAGCATTGACAGCATTTTGGACATCTGTTGGCGAAAGTTGATCTTCGGGAATTTTGACCACAGCAACTTGTTTCAGGTTATAGCGTTTAGCTAAGTAAGGAAATGCATCATGAAAGGTGATAAAAGTACAATTAGGATACAAGCTTAACTTCTTTTGAAATTCACTGTTTAAATCATTCAACTGCTGAATGTATGCCGCAGCGTTAGCATCGTAAGTAGCTTGATTCGCTGGGTCAGCACTAATTAATCCATCGCGAATATTCGTCACTTGCTGTTTTACCAACACTGGATCTAGCCAAACATGCGGATTTCCGGCTTCATGTTCATCTTTTTTCCCCGCTGGCTGCGTCTGCACTACGGGTGAAATTGGGTCTAAAGCTTTGATACCTTGACTAGCGTCAATTTCCGTTAATTTCCGGTTCTGAGCATTTTTCACAGTCCCGGCGAGAAATTCCTCTAAACCTAAACCATTTTTTACCAATACATTCGCCTGCGCGATCGCTTTCACATTTTCCGGTTTCGCCTGATAATCATGAACATCTGTTCCTGGCGGTACCAAAATATCTACCTGCGCTACATCTCCCGTCACCGCTTTGGTAAACATGTAGATAGGTAGAAATGTGGTCACAACTTTGATTTTTGCTACCGATGCTGATGACCCAGTAATTGCTGATGGTGACTGTACAGCCTTGATTTGTGTGTTTGATTGGCTACAGCCAGCCGCCACTGACAAAAGTAGGGTAAGCAGTACCAAGCATCTACTGCCGGTTCCCGGAGGAGTGAATATATGCAACATGTGATTTCCTTAACTAAGGGAATAAACATCTTACGCTTAAAGTACTTATTGACAATAAGACTTATTCTAATCGATTCTACTTCAACTATGAGAATAAGTCTCATCCTCAAATAAGTATCTCGTCATTGAACTCTAAGAATCGCCACCTAATTTCTTCCAGCAGAATTTAATCTTGACTATAAGATCACCTCAGGAACTACAGTTAGCAGGAATTTTCCTAAAAAATTCGACTGAATTAGTTGACAAAATATCTCAATTAATTGCCAAAAAAGGCATTGGAAATGTATTGTAATGAATTGAAGTCGGTGTGAGGATTCAATAATTATGGCAAAAAGTATTTGGCAATCTTTACTAATTAGCCCAGCAGTATTTGCGACGATGCTAGTTGCCAGTGCGACGGCGATGGCAGCAGAAACGACAAGGCAAATTCCGGAAAAAGAAGCAACCCCGTCCACGAACATCTTCATTCAGCCACCATCCGCTACAAATGACGACACGATGGCGCAAGTTAACTCTGTCTCCCAGTTGTCAGATGTTCAGCCAACAGACTGGGCATTTCAAGCGCTGCAATCTTTAGTGGAACGTTATGGTTGTATTGCTGGCTATCCTAATGGCACATTCAAAGGCAATCGGGCAATGACGCGGTATGAATTTGCGGCTGGCTTAAATGCTTGTCTCAATCGCGTCAACGAGTTAATCGCCACCGCTACAGCGGACTTGGTGACGAAAGAGGATTTAGCTAAGTTGCAAAAATTGCAAACACAATTCGCCTCAGAGTTAGCCAGCTTACGCGGTCGAGTGGATCAACTCGAAGCGAGAACAACCCAAATAGAAGCACATCAGTTCTCGACCACCACCAAACTCAATGCCACGGCGATTTTTGCTGTCCGGAGTGCTTTGACAGGAGATAGTGCCAGAGGGGAGAAACTTAAAAGAAACCCAGTTATCGCCGACAGGGTGCGGCTGAACTTTGAAAGCAGCTTTAATGGTCAAGATTTATTAAGAACACGACTACAAGCTTTAAACTTAGATGCTTTTTCAGGTAACTCGACATTGACACCAGAAGGCGACCTGCGGATTGCTGGTGGTACATTTGCAACCGGCAATAATAACAGAGTTGTCTTAGATCAACTGTTATATGCTTTCCCCGTGGGTAAACATACACAAATTGCTGTGGATGCTAACGCTGGTGCAGCTGATGACTTTACCAATACCGTTAACCCTTATCTTGATAATGACGGCGATAGTGGTGCTGTTTCCAACTTTGGGACACGTAATCCAATTTATAATTTAGTCGGAGGTGCGGGGGTTGGCATCAGACATCAATTTGGAGACAAGCTGGAATTAAGTTTAGGATATATGGCAAGTACTGGTAACGATCCGACACCAGGAAGTGGTTTATTTAATGGTCCTTACGGAGGCATCGCGCAGTTGACAGTTAAGCCCATTAAGCAATTAACCTTAGGCTTGACTTACGTTAATTCCTATAACACTGACCTAACGGCTGGTAGCACTCGCGCTAACTTACGTTCAGCATTAGCCAGTGATACCTCAATTTTACCATCAGCGATCGCCGGTGGTACGAGCGCCAACCAAGGTACAGCCACAGGTGGTAACTCAGCTTTACCAACAGGGATTTTAGAAGCTCTTCGCGGGTCAAATCTGCCAACTGTTAGCAATTCTTACGGTGTAGAAGCATCATTTCAAGTTAGCCCGAAATTTGTCATCGGTGGTTGGGTGGGTTTAACTAAAACTCGCACCCTATCTACACTAGGTGGGGTAATTCCCCGTGGCGACTTGGATATCTGGAACTATGCTGTGACAATGGCTTTCCCTGATTTAGGTAAAAAAGGCAGTGTTGGTGGCATTATTGTCGGGATGGAACCGAAAGTTACTGGTGTCAGCACAGCACTACGGAATGCGATTGGCAAAGACCGCGATACCTCATTACACGTCGAAGGTTTCTACCAGTATCAACTCACAGACAATATATCAATCACTCCCGATATTATCTGGCTGACAGCCCCAGATCATA
The DNA here is from genome assembly GCA_038214545.1 of Cyanophyceae cyanobacterium. GTDB lineage: Bacteria > Cyanobacteriota > Cyanobacteriia > Cyanobacteriales > Nostocaceae > JBBQRU01. The sequence continues at coordinate 13,163 of JBBQRU010000005.1, forward strand.
ACAGTACTAATAACGGTGCAGTCATTGGTGTGGTCAGAACCAGCTTTACTTTTTAGCACCTAAAGAAGAAAAAACCAGCTAACCACAGCTGGTATTCAAATATTCGTCTCGTTGTTTTCTCAATTTGGAGAAACCGCCTGCCGCGTTCCCAAAACGCCACGGGTAATGTTTCTTTACACTATTGTAATGGTCAGCACAGATTTTTTAAAAGTCCTTTTACCAAAAAAAGATATTTTTATGCAAAAAGCGCATCTATCTTAAAGAGGAGGTGAAATGTGTATTTCGCCAAACAATTGTCAATCTGTCTACAGACTGATAATAGCAGCTTGCGGTTGTCCCCAAACAATTCTTTCTTGTTTGTAGATTGCCATCCCCGGTTTAGCTCCTTTAGGCTTATAAACGTGTTTTAATTCGGTGTAAACGACTGGTATTTGGTCACTCTGGCGTCCTCGACTATAATAAGCCGCCAGGTTAGCAGCAAATTGCAAGTCAGCTTTGTCGGCGACGGAACCTGGAGTTAAACGCAACAGCACATGCGATCCGGGAATTTCTTGGGCGTGGAACCACAAATCATAATCACTCGCAGTGCGAAAGGTTAATTGGTCATTTTGGCGATTATTCCGTCCGACTAAAACTTCAAAGCCAGTGGGAGTGCGGTAACGATGGAAATTGGTACTCTTGGCTTCAATCGCACTGCGGCTACGGTATCCGGAATCTTCGAGATACTTTTGCTGAATCAACTCCTCGCGAATTTCTTCTAAAGCTTCTAAATCAGCAGTTGTTTGGTAATTTTCGATAGTCGCGATCGCTGCTTCTACTTGCTCCAAATAATTAATTTCTGCCTGAACCTCATTCAAGAGTGGTTGCACCGCCGCCACCACACGCTTGAGTTTTTGGTGTTGTTTATAAAGACTTTGGGCATTTTGCACCGCATTCTTCTCTGGCTGCAAAGCGATCGCTACAGGTTTACCACTCTCAAAATCAGCCAGGGTAATTTCTTTCATTCCCGGTTCCCATTCTTGCAGATACGCCATCAGCAAATCAGCTCGGAAGCGAAACTCATCTGCTTGTTCTGATTGCTGCAGGCGTTCCTGAAAAGTCCGCGCCTTCAACCGTAATTTTTCCAAGATATTCAGCAGCTTTTGGCTGAGATGGTGGCGCAGTTGGGCAAAAACTTGCTGATTTAGTTCGTTAGTGTAATAGGTATTGAGTAACTCTTGTAAATTTTTCACAGGCTTACTTCCACCCCAACCGATGACGGTATATCCATCCTCAGTCCAAGAGAATTGAAAGTTCTCTGTGGCTAAATATTGTTGCCATTCTTGCCAACGCGCAAATAACTGATCCCACTCATCCGGTGTCAGGGAGTCGGTTGTGGCGTCTGGCTTTAACTCCGCCGCAATTAACATTGATTTAATCAAGGATGGACTTAAGCCGCGATAACTCTTCAAAAATTGCTTTTTAATGGCTCCCGGAATCAAACTAACTCTTTCATGCCAACGTTCTTGAGATTCACTTAAGCTAGGGAATGCACCTGTGAGACTGGGTGGTGTTTCATATGATTGCCCTGTTTGCACAGGACGGACGCTAGACTGTTGAGGACCAACTTGATGAGCTGCTGTAATAATCTCCTTTGTGGCATCAGTGAGGATTGCATTACTATATTTCCCCATGATTTCCACATAAAGATGATAAACAGCGCTTTCTCCCGGACGACGCGCAAATTGTAAATCGACTACCCGCTCAAAAGGAGCGATCGCTTCCACTCCGACTAGTGCCAAACCACCTAATTGATGTAGTAATTGTTGGCTAAAAGTAAATGTATCTGGAAGACGCGGCGGTGGATCGCCGATACAAAGCCGCGCTGATTGGGGATGCCAAGAAATATCCAACCAGTAACGCGTATTGAGAGTGCGTAATGCTATGGTCACAGTGAAGCGATCTCGCTGGTACACTTGCTCAGCGCGAGCCGGTAGCCAGTGAGCGCGAAGATCGCTACAAGCGGCAGTTAGTGTCGTGAAGTCAACTGGTTGCAAAGTTAGAAGCGCTCTTTGAATGACAATCTAGATCCCCAGTTTACTTTCTATCCTTAGATATTGAGGTAGTGCTTCAAGTACTTGGCAATTGTTGATAGTACTACAAGGATTTAGACGACGTTACACTTTAACGCTTTGGTTGCTTTTTTGCGACAACCTAAAAATACTAGACCTGTTAACAACAAAGCGCCGGTGGTTCCTGGCTCTGGAACTTGCTTCTGTAGTGTACTACCAACTTTAATTTGGTAAGCAAGCCGCGATTTGGTTGGCGCATCACCTGTCCAGCTGAGAGATGTTTTGCCAGTGATCTTGAAACCAGCCGTGACATCGCTAATTTGCAGATATTCTACATCATTGCTGGTGGCTGTACCCAGAGCAGATAGACTACCAAGTGCTTGTCCTGCGCTATTTCCCGGTTCATAGATTTTCAGGTCACTCAGTTGAACCAAGTTATTTTTATTAGAAGTTTGATTGCTATTTGCTAAGGCAAAGGTACGGAAAAAGATGTCAGTCACCGGCCCACTGAAACTGCTACTAGTTAGTGTTTGACCATCGACGATGTAATTTACCTGTTGTCCGGTGTATTCCAGGCTGAAATCAACTAACTTTTGTGAACCATCACCCCAGACGCGATCGCCACTAGCGACAGGAGCACCACCCACAAGCTGACCATTCACGGGTGTAATTGCTTTATTGATGCCTAATTCTCTTTCGCCATTACCGCCAAAACCATTGTTACCGGCTCTACCTTCAGCCACAAATAACTCGGAAAACTGCCCCTTCAAAATAGTGTCCTGAAATTGAGTATCTGTAAACCCGGCGCGATTCACAATCGTGGCTGCTTGTACTGGGTTAGAAGTAACAAGTAATCCCAGCGTTGCCACTATCCCGAAAGCATATAGTGACTTGGGTTGATTTCTGGACTTGTTAAAAAGGCTCATGGTAAGATTCCCAATCAATTTTTATTTACTGTCTTTTGACAGCAGTTTTTATGCCAGATTAGATACCTAAGGCAGCAGTTATAATACTGAGGTATGCGTCCCAATCCGTTTCTTGATATTAAGTGGCAGATCTGGATGTTTGCAATTAAAAGTATCAGAGTTTACAGAAAATTCAAGACGCGCTTCATATGTCCGTAATAACCCTGAGAAGGTTCAACTACTCATTTCACGGTAGCTAGCCTTCTTTTCGCTCTTCCCACCTGTGTCTACAGGCAGATTTTGGATAAATTCCGATAAGAAAAGTCATAAAAAAGCAAACTTTACTTAAAACCGAGTTATTTCGCTCTTTATTGCGTGGTAAGTCCGGTTTTTTATAGATAACATGGAAATTAGTTACTAGTTTGCTGCTCACACTGCGATCACGCGTCTATATTTTTATGGACATTCAGCTAATCAACATCGGCTTTGGCAACATCGTGTCTGCTAACCGAGTCGTTGCCATCGTCAGTCCAGAATCTGCTCCGATTAAACGCATTATTACCGATGCCCGCGATCGCGGTCAATTAATTGACGCTACCTACGGTCGTCGGACTCGAGCTGTAATTATTACCGATTCTAGTCATGTTATTCTTTCCGCGATTCAGCCCGAAACGGTAGCAAATCGCTTTGTAGTTAACCGTGAACCGAATGGAGAACACTAATTAGGGACAAAAAAAAATCTGTCTCTTTCTTACGCTCATGTGGTGTCGTAGGATGTGAAATAGTTAGATCAGAGTTTTCGTTAACTAAGAAAACCCCATATCATCAGTCACGAGTTGATGGTCAATTGTATCAATTAAGTAATTCAGTATTTAGTTGTAATAATTATTACCGACAAGTGACTAATGGTTGATGGCTAATTATTATAGACTAATTCACAAGTTGAACCGTAAAATGCAAGTCTTGCCTGTTTACAGTGGTGCTACAGCAAAAAGATCTTCGTCTCTTGGCAAATTGATTGTTTTGGCGGGTCCAAGTGGGGTTGGCAAAGGTACAATCTTGCGATCGCTACTACAACGTCACCCAGAGATACATTACTCTGTCTCGATGACAACACGCTCTCCGCGTCCGGGGGAGATAGATGGTCAGCATTATTATTTCACCAACCGCAGCCAATTTGAAAAAATGGTGGCGAATGGCGAATTTCTGGAATGGGCAGAATTTGCTGGCAATTATTACGGTACCCCTCGCCAGCCCGTGGAAGACCAAATTCGCCAGGGCAAATTAGTAGTGCTGGAAATCGAGTTAGAAGGCGCACGTCAAATTCACGCTTCTTTCCCCAACGCTTTCCGCATTTTTATCTTGCCCCCTTCTTTGAGCGAATTAGAACACCGTTTACGTGGTCGAGGTCAAGATTCTGAGGAAGCCATTTCCCGGCGTCTACGACACGCCCAAGCCGAAATCGATGCTGCTGATGAATTTGATATTCAAATAGTCAATGATGATATAGAAAAGTCATTAAATAGCATTGAAGCGGCATTGTTTGCTCCTGCTCAAAAAATCAGGGTGTAGCTAACAATTCGCAATTCGCAATTTGCAATTACGGACTCATTAAATTCAAGCCCCCCACATAAATGCGGGGGGTGAGAAAATTGCGCTAAGAGCGAATTATTAGGTCAGGTGTCGGATGGTGGTATTATTACCACTACACCCCACACCCGAAACCCTACACCCCATTCCCTATCTACCTAACAAGCCTTGAATTGCTGGCAAATTAGAAATCAGTAGGTAGGCAAAAAATGCACCACCAAAACCACCGATTAAGAAACCGCTGGTATAGGTGTTCCAATTTGCCTTTGATTTAAAAGCATCAGGAGGCTGAGGAGTTGTCGGTGTGGGAATTGGCTGCGGTGGATTGCTATTAGCATACAAAGATAGGCAGGCAGTCAGGATTGTCACCAAACCTATTGTTGATAGTAGACCTGCTAAGTTAGCCTCATCTGTATCCCGCAATGGCCCTAATTTAGCAAACGGACCAATTAGGAAGTAACCATGAGCCATGCCTACTTCTAGCCCTCTACGCCAAGGAGTTATTCCCTGACGGTAGGCTGGTAAGTTGTTTATGTACCATTTTGCCAGAGGAGAAGCATTAATTGGCGTTTCTAGGTTTCCATCCTGCGGATCGCCTCCAGCGGGAAAGACAACCTCACGATTCCGGGGATCGCTAGGATTGTTTTTTGATGCATTTACTGCTTGCGCCATATTTTCCGTTGACCTCTAAATAAATCGGGTAGTGGCATTATTTGATCGTGATTAACAGCTAATGGCTAAAACCATCAACTGTTAACAAGAGAACTCGCGCTCTTTACGGCAGCGGATGGAACAGTAAATCAGGGAAAATGTAGTTGAACACAATCAGTAGCACTGCAGTCGCCGATAGCAAAGCAAAAAGCAAAACTGGTGCTAAAGAAAGGTATTGTATAAAAAACTTTTGTTGCATGAATCATCCTCCAGGCTTAGATAGATTATTTTTGGTGCTTAGTAGATGAGCGGGTTTTTCGCAAATCTACTTTTTTGGTGAAGTTAGAATAAACTAACGTGGGGAAACAGTGATTTCGTCGTCCGCGGCAGTTAGTTCACCCGAAAGTAGTTCTTTGAGCGCAGCTACAGGCCAAGTAAAGCCTGATAACATGATTGGCAGTGCCAAAGAAACATCAATCATTACTTCCTTCATTTCGTTACCACTACCAAGCTTTTTGACTGCTTGTAAGTAGGCACGACCAACCCAACCAATCCAGCCAGCGACATAGAGGAAAATAATGCCAGGAATCAAGAAGTCACCTGCGTGGTCAAGGCTACCATCCACGATTAAGTGAGGTAAGCCCTCCGGTCCACACAAAGCTTGAGCATAGCGCTCAAATCGCTTTTCCCCAGATTGAGGATCGCTAGTTGTATTAGCAGCGCTTTGAGCACGTTCTTGAAAGGCAGGAGATTCACTACAAGGTACAAGATCTGCCCCTAAAGCGAAGGCTTGAGGAGCAAAATTGAACCAAAGACCAACTACAAGAATCAAAGCAAACAATCGACGCATGGATTTTTTTTCCTTTTATTGCAAAAGAAAAAGTTTATTGTACAAAACGAAGCGGCTTGTACAGGCTTTATTTGCAGAACTTGGAAGCTATCATACTCTTGCGGGGATACACCCGTAAAGTTTTAGTAAATAAAAGTTAAAGCTTCGTAAAAACAATCTATATATCGATAATCCTGCCATGACAACAGTTTTAGCAATTGAAACCAGCTGTGATGAAACTGCAGTCGCCGTTGTTCGCGATCGCCAAGTTTGTAGTAGCATCGTTGCTTCACAAATCTTAGTACATCAAGAATATGGTGGAGTTGTACCGGAAATAGCATCCAGGCAACATTTAGAAACAATTAATCACGCTTTAGCCGAAGCGCTGGCTGTCGCCGATTTAGACTGGACAAAAATTGATGGGATCGCCGCCACCTGTGCTCCCGGACTAGTAGGAGCGTTGCTCGTCGGTTTAACTGCTGCCAAAACTTTGGCGATGGTACACAATAAACCTTTTATTGGCGTACATCATTTAGAAGGGCATATTTATGCTACCTATTTAACAGATCCGAGTCTGAAGCCGCCATTTTTGAGTTTGTTAGTTTCTGGCGGTCACACTAGTTTAATTTATGTAAAGGATTGTGGCGTTTACGAAACCTTAGGCGAAACCCGTGATGATGCGGCAGGAGAAGCTTTTGATAAAGTGGCGCGGTTGTTAAAACTGGGATATCCTGGTGGGCCAGTGATTGACCAACTCGCAAAGAGCGGAAATCCTCACGCTTATCCTCTACCAGAAGGTAATGTCGGGCGACCAGAAGGCGGCTATCATCCTTATGATTCTAGTTTTAGTGGCTTAAAGACAGCCGTTTTGCGATTAGTGCAGCAATTAGAGAAAACGGACACATTAAATCTCGCTGATGTTGCTGCTAGTTTTCAAGAAACTGTCGCGCGATCGCTAACTAAACGAGCGATCGCTTGCGCCACTAATTATGGTCTCGATACTATTACTGTTGGTGGAGGCGTCGCCGCTAACAGTGGCTTAAGACATCATCTCCAAACCGCCGCAGCATCACGGAATTTGCGTGTGCTATTTCCGCCGCTGAAATACTGTACTGATAACGCCGCCATGATTGGCTGCGCCGCCGCCGACCATCTTCACCGAGGTCACACGTCTCCTTTAACTCTCGGTGTACAATCCCGGCTCAAAGTTACCGACGTGATGCAGCTTTACCAATAATTAGTGTTGGTCAACAATCATCCGAATGCGGTTGGCGACAGCGACTGGCTGTTCAATCATTGCGAGATGTCCGCAATTGGGGATTTCGATCACATTTTCCGCACAGGACTGGAACAGAGGGTGAAAACTTGCTAAATGACGGACATACTTCGGTTCCATGATCTGGTCTTGAGCACCAGCAATAAAATAAACAGGTTGCTGGAGTTGGGCGACTAATTGAGGTAAGCAATTAATTTCCTCTTCCGTAGTTGAATCTAACAGTGTGCCTAAAGCGACTTTAGGATCGGCAACGACAAAATCAATTATTCGTTGACGACCCCAACGTGGAGCGATCGCTTTAGATACACTTGTTCGTGTCAACATCAAATCAACTAAAGGTAAATCACCCAACCAGCGGGGGCGAAATTTTAAGATTTGTTGCCCAACTTTGCGAAACTGCTCAAAAGCTTCTTTGAGATAAATTCCTCCACCAGAATTGATACAAATCACTCCTTGGACGCACTCAGGTAACTGCGCCGCCCCCCAAAGAGCAATTGTCCCACCTAAAGAGTGACCAATTAGCCAAGCACTTTTGATATTCAGCTTTTCTAAAAGTATTGCTAAATCATCGGCATAAGCAGACGCGGTGTAAGGAGAATCTGTCAGATGATCCACCACCGGACTCAAAGCTGGTTTAACTTCAGTTACAGGTGTTCTGAGGAAATCCTCTGAATTTGGCTGCGATTCACCAAAACCGCGCAAATCGTAAGATAAGCATTGAAAAGAAGTTGACAACTGCGAAATCACAGGTTGCCAATATCCCCGGCTTAACAGCCAACCGTGGATAAATACTAAAGCATGGGGGGAGGAACCAGCCGGTGTTAGCTCGTATGTATGTGACACTCCCAGAATGTCGATTCTTGCCATACCTAATATCGTACCGCGCGATCGCCCTTCCTCACTGCCTCCTTCCCAATAACCGCTGCTTTACACACAAAGCAATTTTATGACCAAGATATTCGGGAATTAAGCTTTCATTTGGTCCTAACAGATAAAGAATCAAGCGCGTGCGTCCGCGCCAAACCAGCAAATTAGCATTTACGACTAGCAAATCTTCCTGCCAGAGGGCATACATCACCTTGTAGAATAATCCTGGTTGGTTATCTGCCTCGACAACCAGCGCTGGCAAGTGAAACACTGGATCGACATAAAATTCAGTTTCTACCTGTTCTAAGCCCGTATCCAGATTAAATTCCACAGCTAACATCTCTTCCACCTCAAAGCGCCCTGCTAAAGCCTCGCGGACAGCACGGCAAACATTTTCGGCGGTTTTGTCAGTTAAAGCTTTACTCCCGCGAGACACTAATAATTTGCTAAAAACTAGCATTGGCGGTCGGATCTGACCATAAAGACTGAGGCTATGGATAGTTAGCCCATAAGCTGCGAGGACACCAAAGATATCACTGAGAAGAAATGACTGATTCCGGTAAGCAAAATGCAGCGCACTTTTACTGCCTTCCGGTTTGAGTTCAATAACAGCGCGTTTAGTTTTATATAGTCTGTAGGCTAGCCGTAAATTTTGGAGTTGAATCTCACTGCTGACAAATTGCTCGTAAAACTGTGGAAACGCCCGGTTAAAGCGTTTCAGGAGTTCCAGTGTCGAAGATTTTAAACCAGACGCCATCATGCGCTTTCAGAACTCACCACGTCAAAAGTAAAGGCAATCATGATTCGTCATGCCATTTGCTGTCATCCCTTTACACAAAGAGCATTTTTAGCATCGCTCAAATCTAACACAGAGCTGATAAATGTCACGAAAAGGGGTAGAGGACTGTTTTTTTGTTAAGGTTTAACTAAGAAAAGTGTTAGTATATACTTCTGCTAGTCAATAATTAGATTAGCCCGAAGTGGAGAGTGCCACTTTTGAGTGTGCTCTGTGCTCAGGCAATTTTTTGTGATTAGATAAAAGTGGATTAACACTTTGTTGATTCAAAGCAAATTAATTTTTAGTACCTGAACCACGTTCGGCATGGTTTTTTGGAAAAGCTGGTTTAGTGGTTCTGAAGCTACCGGGGCAACCAGGACAACATCATTTGAAGAGTATACGGCGGAAGCCTCAGGTAGTGATCGACCAAATGGCGATCGCATAGTTTTTAGCAGCGATCGCGACATTGACTTGTATGAATTAGAGGAACTCTGTGACGCGGTTGGCTGGTCTCGCCGCCCCCTGCGTAAGGTCAAAAAAGCCATTGAGCATAGTTTTCTCGTCTCTACCATGTGGCAGGTGCGAGGAACACAGCGTCGTTTAATTGGTTTTGCCCGCGCCACCTCAGATCATGCTTTTAATGCCACGATTTGGGATGTGGTAATACATCCAGATTATCAAGGGAAAGGGCTGGGTAAGGCGTTGATGAAATACATGATCAAAAAACTCAGGAATGAAGATATTAGTAATGTCACCCTGTTTGCCGATCCTCAGGTCGTGGATTTTTATCGCGGTTTAGGCTTTATCTCCGATCCGGAGGGGATTAAAGGGATGTTTTGGTATCCTCACTAAATGAAAGCTAAATTTAGTTTTGCAGAAATTTGAAACTATGTTATGCTTATTTAGCTACGGGATGTAGCGCAGCTTGGTAGCGCGCCTGCTTTGGGAGCAGGATGTCGCAGGTTCAAATCCTGTCATCCCGATGTCAATAGAAACCCTGAAACCTGATAAAATAGATGGTTTTGGGGTTTTTGTTTTGGCGGCACCGGGAAGAATCAAACTTCTACCTAAAGATAAATAGACAGTATCCAGCGCTTAGTGCAATTAGGAACGATTTATTATAGAGTGGCGTCAAGTACGGAAGCGTGAAGATAAAACAACAATCATGCCAAGAGATGGGCATGTGTGAAAATCATTTGTCTTACCTGATTTAACTATTGATGCGAGGAGAAATCATGAAATTATTGGTTCGCTGGGGCACAACACTTTCGTTAGTCGGGACTACTTTTTTAGGGACAGTATTAGGCGGAAATATCAGCGCCCTGGCTTTACCTGAAGCACAAATCGTGAAAACACTGGATTCAGTCCCAGTATTTGTTGTGACTAACCAGCAAGGTTTGCCGTTAAGTCGTCCTTTACCAGAAACCCAAGGACAAAAAGGTGGTTCGGTGACAGGCGTCTTTATGAGTCGTCAAGAAGCTCAAGCTTTCATCACTCAACTGCAAAGCGTCAAAGATAAAGACCCAAAAATGCAGGAGTTGATCAAAACCCTACAAGTGACACCAGTACCTTTAGGAGTGATTTACAACCAAGTTCGCCAAAATGCGAATCAAGCAAACCACCTCATTTTTGCTTTCAAACCCGTACAGCAGGAAGTTGACCAAGCAGTGGCAATACTGCGTCAAAGCGGACAAAAAGTAGAACAGTTTAATGGAGTGCCGACATTTATTGTCAGATTTGGTCCCGATAAAGGATATGTGCCCATTCAATTGTCACAAGACCAAAAACAATATGTCCCAGTCTTCTTGAGTAAGCAAGATGCAGTCGGTTTATTGAACCAAGTCAAAGGGAAATATCCGACAGCCGACATTCAAGTAGCAGATATCGACGGCATTATCGGCACAATGAAAGAGAAAAATGATGCTTGGCTCAGCCAAGTGGTGATCGTTCCTTCTGCTGAAGCAAGAGAGTATATCAAAACCCTGCCCAGAAATAGCAATCAAAATCGACCAGCGAAAAAGCCTTAGTTTGAATCGCCGTACTTAAAAATGGTGGAACAAACACTCGTTTCTGGTTTAGAACTTTGGCAGTGGCAGCAGCAGGCATTAAAAGCCGCTATCGCTGCTGATGTTTCACCTTTGGAACTAGATTGGCTGCTGCTGGAAGTAGCCTCTCTAGACCGTCTGGCATTGCGTTTAGAGTCTTTTAAAGACTGGAAACAAATTTCTCTTTCACTACCTTTCGCCGATTTAAAGCGACTGTGGCAACGGCGGCTTCAAGACCGACTGCCAGTACAGTATATTACTGGCGTTACACCTTGGCGGCAATTCCGCATCGCCGTCACCAGCGACGTTTTAATTCCGCGTCCAGAAACAGAAGAGATTATTGATGTAGCTGCTGCTGCTACCCAAAATTGTCCGGAATTACAACAAGGTCATTGGGTCGATTTGGGAACTGGTAGTGGGGCTATTGCCCTCGGATTAGCCGCGACTTTCACCACAGCCACAATTTATGCTGTAGATTCTAGTCCAGCAGCGCTGGCGGTAGCAGCCCAAAATGCGCGTCACTACGGTTTTGCTGACCGGATTCAGTTTGTGCAAGGTTCGTGGTGGGAACCACTATCTATCAAAGGGTTTAGCGGTATGGTATCTAACCCACCGTATATTCCTACTAGTGATTTACCTGGACTACAACCAGAAGTTCTCAACCACGAACCGCATTTAGCCCTTGATGGCGGTGCTGATGGTTTAAATTGCATCCGCCATTTGGTAGAAACATCTCCCAATTATCTGCGATCGGGCGGAGTTTGGCTAATTGAGATGATGCTGGGACAGGCAGAAACTGTCACTAAGTTGCTTCAAAATCATGGTAGTTATCGCGACATTCAAATTTATCCAGATTTATCAGGTATTGACCGCTTTGCCCTTGCCTATAGAATTTAGGGACAACCGATGACTCAAGTTTCCCTAAGCGAACTCATAGCTGGTGTGAAATCGGGGTGTCTCGTCAGCTTTCCGACAGATACAGTCCCAGCACTATCGGTATTACCAGAAAAATCCGAGTTGATTTTTGCTGCCAAGCAGCGCAGTCAGGATAAACCGTTAATTTTAATGGCAGCGCAGGCAGCAGATTTGTGGCAATTTGTCACTAGCGATCGCCAATCCATATTGAGTCAATGGCAAAAAGTTGCCGCTACTTATTGGCCAGGAGCTTTAACATTAGTTTTACCAGCCAGCGATCGCGTTCCTCGACAACTTAACCCAACTGACCCAACGACAATTGGTTTGCGAGTACCTGACTGTGATATCGCGCAAACGATTTTGGCGCAAACAGGTCCTCTGGCGACAACGAGTGCAAATTTTTCTGGTCAGCCACCTTTAACAACGATGAGTGAAATTGACGTTCAGTTTACTGACGTTCTGACACTCACCTCATCGGATGTCACCAATGTTACCGCCGCGCTGGTGCCTTCAACTGTGGTCAAATGGATGGGTAATCACTGGCAAATATTGCGTGCTGGTGCTGTAAAGTTTGATGACAATTCCCTACAACTAAGATCGAATGAACTGGATTGACTGGATATATTTAGGCATAGGAATAGGACTCGGAGTCAGCGGTTATTGGTTAGTCGGACGCCGACGCGAAGATACGGCTGTATCAACTACAGATTTAAAACGACCGCAAGAACTCCAAAACTTGCAATTAGCGTGCAGTATGGCGCAAGAGATGAGCCAGTTCAAAGCCGGTTTTCTGGCGCGAACCTCCCATGAATTGCGATCGCCCCTCAACGGTTTAATTGGATTACATCAATTAATCTTGTCAGACCTGTGTGAAAATCCGGCTGAAGAGCGCGAATTTGTGGCTCACGCCCATGAGCGATCGCTGAAGTTACTCGGACTCATTGATGAAATTCTCAACGTTTCCAGAGTCGAAAACGGTACAAATAAACTCGAAATCCAACCTCTCCAACTATCGCACGCGTTAGCAGAAGTATCCGGCATCACACGAATGCTAGCAGCAAATCGGAATTTTCCGGTCTTAATTACCGAGCCAGATCCGGAAATTTATGTCTTGGCAGATCCCCGCTGGTTCAGGCAAGTATTATTAAATCTAGTCGATCTGGCACTTCACCATATTGAATCAGGCAGTATTCGGATTTCAACTAAGCCAGAACTAGAGAAGAGTAAAATTTATATTTGGATAGATGTGCCGAGTTACACAATTGTATTTGATGAGCCAATAGATTTTATGACCCAAAAAACTGAGACAAAAGAAGAAATTCTGCCATCTCCGGGAATGAAGCTATGGCTTAATCAAACACTATTAGAAGTCATGCAAGGAAAACTCGAAATTGTCAACTTGCCGTTAACTGAAGAATTAGACGAGCACTACACAAGAGTGCAAATTTCTATCCCGTTACTGAGTTATGAGTATTAATTGAAAATCTTGTAGTATTTTGTCGTTAATTCTGGCAAACCCACTTCCACAAAGGGTGACTTGAACCCTGCTGACGAATCATGCAAACCTGTTTTTCTAAACGTTCCTGTTGTTCTTTAGGTAATCCGAATAAGATATTTCGACTTTGCCAAATTAAAACAGCACAAGTCAGCCCAATACAAAAAGCCAACCCTAAAGTTGCTATAGGGTGACTAAAAAGCCCATATTTGACTGCTACCCAGGTAAAATATTGTTGCCACAGCGCAATTTCTGAGCGCATTATCCATAAACTCCAAGGTGCAAGAGTCAGCCACAAACAGGCGACAAACAACCATCGAAAGTAAACTGTCAATCGGTGTAATCTTTGTACTTGTTGCCGAAAATGCGGGTCTTGATTATTGTCTTCCGAGATTGGTAGTTCGTCCGATTGAGACATATAAAAATTAAATTGCCAAGCCTGTGCTTAAAGTTAGGATTCAAAATGTAAATAATTATTTATCCGCCAGTCCCTGAGACCGTAAGCGGATTAAAATCCTAGGCTCATAGCTTAAGTCCATTAAAATGGACTGCAATATTTATTGAGTCATCTTTAGATGACTTTCGCTATGAGACTGCGGTTTAAACCGCAGGCGGACTATGAGACTGCAGTTTAAACCGCAGGCGGGCTTGACGGATGTATTCTTGCTTATCAAACCGCAGCATCAACTGAGCGTGATTGTCTTTGTTCTCGCCACCAAGCAAGTAAAGTGCTGGCGATGAAAATACTGGAGTAAGCACCCATTGCAAAACCGATAATCAAAGCCAAAGCGAAGTTTCTCAGAGTTTCGCCACCAAAGAGGAACAACGAAACTAATGTTAGTAGTACAGTGAATGTCGTGTTAATCGACCGAGTTAAAGTCTGATTCACAGCATCATCCACAACTTGGGCGATGGGAAGTTCCGGATGTACATGCAAGATTTCCCGAATTCGGTCGTAGATTACCACCGTATCAGTTACGGAAAATCCGGTAATTGTCAAAATCGCTACTACGAATAAACTATCTACCTCAACACCTTGAACCAATCCCAGGATTGAGAAAATCCCGACTGTGATTAACACATCATGGAATAGGGCAATAATCGCAATCACTGCGTAATCTGACTGAAAGCGCAGGCTGAGGTAAACGACAATACCAGCAAAAGAAACAAGTAGCGCCAACAATCCAGAAGACAAAAGTTGCTTCCCAACTGTCGGACCCACAGTGTCAATCTGAGTCTTTTTCGGGTCGAAATTACCAATTTTTTCGGTTAAGGCTGTTTGCAACTTGCTACGCTGCTCGACATCTAATGTTTTTGTGCGGATCGAAATTCCTTCTTTGCCAACAATTTGAATGCTGTTGTTGGTTAACCCTTGGGCGTCAACCACTTCTCGCACAGCATTGAGGTTAATCGGACTCGCGCAGTTAGTAGAAACAGAACAATCTCGTTCTAGTTGCAGCCTCGTCCCGCCGACAAAATCCAAACTAGGACGTAATGGTGCTCCTAACTGCTGCCAAGAAATCGCCATTGAAATCAAGCCGCAGAGAATAATGGCAAAAGATATCGACCACCAAATACGGCGCTGTTTAATTACACTAAAGGTCATAACTGCGCCTCCGGCTGGGACTTGGTGATTGTTGGTAAATTTGGACAAAAAAGTTGTGGTTTGCGGAAGTTCGGGAATTGCAATGCTAATAGCAATAACGTCCGACTGCAAACGATCGCTGTAAATAAATTCACACCTAAACCCAGAGCCAGAGTTAAGGCAAAACCGCGCACCAGTCCAGCTCCTAACCAAAACAGTGCCGCGCAGGCGATTAAGGTGGTGACGTGACTGTCAACAATACTCGACCAAGCACGTTGGAAACCTGCCTCGACCGAACGATACAAAGTTTTCCCAGACCGCAATTCTTCTCGTGTCCGCTCGAAAATCAGGACGTTGGCATCAACTGCCATCCCGATACTGAGAATAAATCCGGCAATCCCTGGCAAAGTTAAAGTGACGCCGAGTAAAGCAAAAGTGGCATAGGTGAGGATGGCATAGATGACCAAGGCAATATCCGCGATCGCCCCCGGTAATCGGTAGTAACCCACCATAAAAATTAACACGAGGACGATGCCGCCGACCCCAGCATAGATACTGCGTTGGATACTATCTTTACCCAAAGTTGCACCAACAGTGCGGATTTCACCGATGGAAACAGGTACAGGTAAAGAACCACCACGTAACTGTACGCTTAAGTCATTAGCTGATTGCAGGGTAAAGTTCCCACTAATTTGCGCTTGTCCGCCAGCAATCCCTGTCGTCGCATATTCCGCCGCGACCGTGGGAGAACTAATCAGTTCGTTGTCGAGAAAAATTCCAATTCCGCGTCCAGTTCCTGCCAGTCTCTTAGTCAAGTCAGCAAATAATTCGCCACCTTTTTGGTCAAATTTAATACCGATACTCCATCTACTACTGACCTGAGTTGGTTCAGCATTGGCATCTTTAACGTATTTACCAGTTAATGGTGGCGTGGTGCTTTCAAATAGTTCAGCGATCGCGGCATTATTTTTTTGCAACGCTTCTTGATTTTTCGTAACTTCTGCCTTATCTCCAGCTTTTCGCAACACTTCTTGCTTCGCTTTTTGTTCGGCTCGCGATGCTTGAAGGGCGTAAAGTTGAGGTTCTGTATTCGGTTTTTGCGTCTTAAACTCTAACTGTGCTGTCCCACCAAGGACGCGTTCTGCAGCTTGAGGGTCGCTGACTCCGGGTAATTGCACGAGAATTTGGTCTTTACCGACAGTCTGAACTATAGGTTCAGAGACACCTAAACCGTTGACTCGACCTTCAACGACTTTTTTCACCGCTTCTAATTCCCGCTCACCGATTTGCGGTATTTCCGGCGTTGTTTTTACTTGAATTGTCAGTTGCGATCCTCCTTGTAAGTCCAGTCCTAGAGGAATCGGAATTGTGGTAATTACCGTAATTGCGGCAATTAGCAGGACTATAATTAAAGCCAATAGCGATCGCTGTCTTTGCATTTTAACTAGTGCTTCAAAACCTTGTAATTCTTACGTTAAATTGATATTTAAAGTTTTGGCACATCCCAAAACCCGCATAACAGACAAATGCTATAATAGCGCTCTTTTATCCAGTTAGGCGTTTTCGCTGTCGCGATTCCTACCTTTATCGGAATTATTTTAAGATTTGGTAATAGCCTATACCAGTATAGTCGGAATTTAAATCTCATCACTCAATTAGAGACGCGAATTTTCACGTCTCCAAAAGGGTTTAGACTCGTAAAGCCACCATTTTTTCCACTGCTTCCACAATTTGTTCCGGTTGCACGATAGTTAAGCGCTCCAGATTACCATTGTAAGGAGTGGGGATATCCTGGGAAGACAGTCTGAGTACGGGTGCATCTAATTCGTCAAACAAGCGATCGCTAATCGAAGCAGTTAATTCCGCACCAATTCCACCTGTCCGCATACACTCTTCGACAATAATCACCCGATGAGTTTTGCGAATCGAAGCCCCAATCGTCTCAAAATCTAACGGCTTGAGAGAAATCAAGTCAATGACTTCTGGGTCATAACCTTCTTTTTCCAAGGTTTTCACCGCTTGCAAGACGTGGTAGCGCATCCGCGAGTAAGTCAAAATAGTTACATCTTTACCTTGGCGAACAACTTCGGCACGATCCAGTGGCTGGAGATATTCTGTTTCTGGTAAGTCTTCTTTCAAGTTATAGAGCAAAACATGCTCAAAAAACAAAACTGGGTTATTGTCCCGAATAGCCGATTTCAGCAGCCCTTTGGCATTGCGCGGTGTAGAACAAGCGACAATTTTCAATCCCGGAACTGCTTGAAAATAAGCTTCTAACCTTTGGGAATGTTCAGCACCCAATTGTCTACCAACACCACCAGGACCACGAATTACCAGCGGAATTTTGAAGTTACCACCAGAGGTATAGCGCAGCATCCCGGCATTATTAGAAATTTGATTGAATGCCAAAAGCAGAAAGCCCATATTCATCCCTTCGATGATCGGTCGCAGTCCGCACATCGCTGAACCTATTGCCATACCTGTAAAGCTATTTTCGGCAATAGGGGTATCAAGCACCCGCCATTCACCATATTTCTGGTACAGGTCTTTAGTCACTTTATAGGAACCGCCATAATGCCCGACGTCTTCACCCATCACGAAGACAGTCGAGTCACGAGCCATTTCTTCATCAATAGCTTCTCTCAGGGCGTTGAAAAATAATGTTTCTGCCATCGGACGTTAAGAATAAGTGTGCTGTTTTGCCAAATTCTCATCTTATCGTCTCGTGTCTCGACATGCGGTAGGCAATCTTACTTTCAAGAAAAAAGGGAGGGGGAGAGTGGGAGAGTGGGAGAGTGGGGGAGGGGAAAATCATGTTCACATCCGGAGAGTCTTTAAAGCCCAGTTATCTTCGTCGTAAGTTCCCTGACACTCAACTCAAGAGCACTCAAGAGCACTCAAGAGCACTCAAGAGCACTCAAGAGCACTCGCTAATTCAGCCAGCGGGCGGCATCTTTCGCGTGATAGGTGAGAATTAAATCAGCGCCAGCGCGTTTGAAACCTGTGAGAGTTTCCATGACGATGCGTTTCTCGTCTACCCAACCGTTGAGGGCGGCGGCTTTGACCATTGCGTACTCGCCGGAAACGTTGTAAGCCGCAACAGGTAAATTAGTTGCTGTTTTGACGCGATGGATAATGTCCATATATGCCAAAGCTGGCTTCACCATCAGCATGTCAGCGCCTTCAGCGATGTCGAGTTCAACTTCTTTAATCGCTTCCTTGGCGTTGGCGGGGTCCATTTGGTAAGTGTGGCGATCGCCAAATTGCGGGGCGGAATCAGCAGCATCACGGAATGGGCCATAATAAGCTGAAGCATATTTAGCCGCATAAGACATAATTGGCGTGTCCTCATATCCAGCTTCGTCTAGACCTTGACGAATCGCATGGACAAAACCATCCATCATCCCGGAAGGCGCAATGATATCTGCACCAGCTTTCACTTGGGAAACTGCGGTTTTCTTCAATAACTCTAATGTTGGGTCATTTAACACTCTTCCTGTCAAATCGCCAGTTTGCAAATAACCACAGTGACCGTGACTGGTATATTCGCACAAACATGTATCAGCAATCACAATTAAGTCTGGTACTGTTGCTTTAACAGCGGTAGCCGCTTGTTGCACCATGCCGCATTCGTGCCATGCACCAGTAGCGTCGGTGTCTTTATCAGCCGGAATGCCAAACAAAATAATGGCGGGGATTCCTAAGTCATAAACGGCTTTGGCTTCTTCGACAATTTTATCGACCGAAAGCTGATATACTCCCGGCATCGATTTTACTTCGAGAGCTACTCCTTGACCTGGAACAGCAAACAAAGGGTAAATTAAGTCACTAGTAGTGAGTACATTTTCACGTACCATCCGCCGGAGTTGAGAGCTAGTACGCAGACGGCGCGGGCGATGAAGTGGAAACATAATTTTATGTAATGTAGAAGACGCAAAAATGGACACAAGGGAAAGCGTCACAAACATGCAGCCACAAGGCGCGAATGTCCGAGACACTATAGAAAGCGCTTAACTGTCTCCTGCCCTACTCTGATATCAGATGTAGGGCAATTTTGTATCTTACCGCCTCCATCGCCATCTCAATTCCGGTAGTAAAGAAACGTTATAGGTGGACTCGCTACTCTACAAGAGCCGGAAAATGAACGGATAACGGAAAGGCTGATCGGGATTGCCTAAAACTTGGACAAGTGCCAAAATTGTCAGACCCCAGTGAATTAAAAGATATATCGGTCCAAGAATAAATCCCAACAAACCGAGAGTGAGAAACGTTAATACGCCTAAAATCACACCATAGAGCCAAACGTTAAAATGGAAGTTGATCGATTCTTTCGCGTTATCCTTGACGACAGGATCGTCAGATACAAACAAAATGGCAATAGGTATACCGATAGAAACGATTGTGGTGCTAAAAAAGATTGCGCCATGACATAGTGCTGATAACAGCTTTCGCTTGTCTGGGTCGTACATGGGTGAGTCGTACATGGGGTTTTCTCCTGAGGAATTGTGCGATTTTAGTCTATACCACGACGCTAGCATGGGCATCATTACATTTCTATGCGTATTTTGGTGTAATTTCGTCCGAGTTCAATAAGTTAGTCACATTCCCCTAAAAAATACTTTATGTCAATCGAACTGCAGTCAGAATTAGAAATAGCCGTGGATCGACGGCGCAATTTTGCGATTATTTCCCACCCCGATGCTGGAAAAACGACATTGACCGAAAAGCTGTTGCTGTACGGAGGTGCAATTCATGAGGCGGGAGCTGTGAAGGCGCGACGAGCACAGCGCAAGGCGACCTCCGACTGGATGGCGATGGAACAACAGCGGGGTATTTCTATCACTTCTACGGTGTTGCAATTTGAGTATCAAAACTGTCAAATTAATCTTTTAGATACTCCGGGACACCAAGATTTCAGTGAAGATACTTATCGCACTTTGGCAGCAGCAGATAATGCGGTGATGTTAATTGACGCCGCTAAAGGTTTAGAACCGCAAACGCGGAAGTTATTTGAAGTGTGTAAGCTGCGTGGTTTGCCGATCTTTACTTTTGTCAATAAACTTGATCGCCCAGGACGCGAACCGTTAGAACTTTTAGACGAAATTGAGAAAGAGTTGGGTTTACAAACTTATGCTGTCAATTGGCCCATTGGTATGGGCGATCGCTTTAAAGGGATTTATGACCGTCAGCAAGAAAAAATTCACCTTTTTGAGCGTAGTGCTCACGGTAGTCGCGAAGCAATAGATACAGTCATCGATTTAGGCGATCCGCGCATCGAACAACTGCTAGAACAAGACCTGTATTTTCAACTCAAAAACGATATCGAGCTTTTAGAAGGACTAGGACCCGAACTAGATCATGAATTGGTTCACCAAGGAAAAATGACACCTGTGTTCTTTGGTAGCGCCATGACTAACTTTGGGGTAGAACTATTCCTTGATTCCTTCCTCGACTTCGCCCTCAAATCTAGTCCTCGCAATAGCACTTTAGGCGTAATTCCGCCGACATACCCGGAATTCTCTGGCTTTGTGTTCAAACTTCAAGCGAATATGGACCCGAAACACCGCGATCGCGTGGCTTTTGTCCGTGTCTGTAGTGGTAAGTTTGAAAAAGACATGACGGTAACTCATGCTCGCACTGGTAAAACTGTCCGCTTGTCTCGTCCGCAAAAACTGTTTGCTCAAGATCGCGAATCAATTGATGTCGCTTATCCGGGTGATGTAATCGGTTTGAATAATCCGGGTGTGTTTGCGATCGGCGATACAATTTACATCGGACCGAAACTCGAATATGAAGGGAGTCCCTGTTTCTCTCCTGAACTATTCGCTTCACTGCGAAATCCTAATCCTTCTAAATTCAAGCAATTTCAAAAAGGCGTGACTGAGTTGCAAGAAGAAGGCGCAGTCCAAATCATGTACTCTGTTGATGAAGCTAAGCGCGACCCGATTCTTGCTGCTGTTGGTCAACTGCAATTTGAAGTAGTTCAGTTTCGTCTACAGAATGAGTACGGCGTAGAGACGATGTTGGATGTATTGCCTTACAGTGTCGCTCGTTGGGTTGATGGCGGTTGGGATGCTTTAAATAAGCTTGGACGTTTATTTAATACCATTACAGTCAAAGATCTTTTTGGCCGACCAGTGTTGTTGTTCCGTAATGAATGGAATTGCAATCAGTTACAAGAAGACCATCCTGAATTGAAATTGAGTCGGATCGCTCCTGTGACTATTGGTCAACAGCCGATTGAGGGGTAGTGGGGAGTCTTGGTAATTGATGATAGCTAAATCCTTAAGGCTGGGTATCTTGAGAATAGCTGTTGTCATGTGAATTTATGGCTTCTGTAAATGATGTCACTGGAGATCAAGGCGAAATTCCTGCATATACAGATGATGCAACTGGTTTTGTCGCATTCTGGCGTCAAGCAGGACGAGCGAAAAGCTGGAAAGAGTTGGCTCCTGTTAATCTTCTAGCTTTTTGGTTACTCCAAGCAGGAACAGCGATCGCTTTGTTTTGGGTGATCCGATTCCTGCTGAGATCCATAATGGGATTGACTAACGATCTTTTGGTTTTTCTCCCGTTTTCTGAACCTTGGCAGTTTTTGTACACCGATCCGA
This sequence comes from Cyanophyceae cyanobacterium, assembly GCA_038214545.1. Taxonomy (GTDB): domain Bacteria; phylum Cyanobacteriota; class Cyanobacteriia; order Cyanobacteriales; family Nostocaceae; genus JBBQRU01. Next base: position 34,761 of record JBBQRU010000005.1, read on the forward strand.
CTCAATTGCTGCTGGGAACTGGTGTCCTTTGTATTGGTGTTTCGCCTTGGTTGTTAGATGGACTTTTAAGTTACTTTTATGGTCAGGAAAATCTGACAGTTGAATCTTTGACAACTTATAGTCCAGAGGCTGTTCGAGTATTACAACGTCATAGCCGACAGCGAGGTTGTTTAATGCCAAAATTGGGAATTTTGCCTTCTCAAGCACCATTAGTACTTACTTATGGCAATTTACCTCGGACGGCGCGGATTTTTGTCACTCAAGGACTTTTAGAGCAACTGGCTGATGATGAAATTGCGACAATTTATGCCAGCCAACTCGCTCACATTAAGCAATGGGATTTTGTGGTGATGCCGCTGGTATTACTCATGTCGTTGTTGCCATATTTGGTTTACCAGCAATTCTCTGAGTGGGGAAACGCTGTAGATGTTAAAAGACAAGCTGCTATAGGGACAAAAAACTTTTATTTTTTAACTTTAATCTTTTTCTTGGCTGCAGCGATCGCTAGTATTGCTTATCTGGTTTGGTGTCTACTAACTGGTACAGCTTTATGGTTATCGCAACTGCGGCTTTATTTGAGCGATCGCTACGCAATGCAAATTACTGGTAATCCCAATGCCCTCACCCGTGCTTTACTCAAAATGGCGATGGGGATTGCGCGTGATATTGAGAAACAAGGACAAACTAGCTGGCAATTAGAAAGTCTAAATATACTTAATTATGTTGGGTATAAACAAGCTGTAAGTATAGGCAGTTTACCCCGTGATATTTCTTGGGAACCCCTACTGAACTGGGATTATTTAAACCCAAGGCGCTATTTATTTATAATTAACAGTACTCATCCTCTAATGGGCGATCGCTTGCAACGGATGTGTCAAGTCGCCAAAAAATGGCATTTGGATACGGAACTAAATCTAGCTAGTCCTCCATCCCCGTCAAAAAAGAGTAACAAACAAAATCGAATCTTCTCAATCTACTCAGCACTCCGAGAAGGCGATAAATCAGCATGGCTACAAATCGCACCTTTTTTGGGTATTCCCTTAGGTTTAGCACTAGCTGCGGCGCTGTGGTTGATTTGGCAAATTGCCTTTGCTTTAGAATGGCTGAATTTAAAATGGATTTACGATAACTGGTCATTCAGCGAAGGTTGTTTATTAATTGGTTTTAGTATCGGTACCTTCATCCGGATTAATACCATGTTTCCCAATATCAAAAATGCCACAGTCCAGAGTGAGCTTAATTTAGGGAAAATTCTCAGTGATTCCACCGCCTTACCAATTAACAGCTATTCTGTTAGTCTCCAAGGCAAGTTATTAGGTCGTCGTGGTGTTTACAACTGGTTGGGTCAGGACTTGATTTGGCAATCAACCCAAGGCTTGGTGAAATTACACCATATTCCCCTACCTTTCGCCTCGAAATCGCCTCGCCATTGGATTGAGCGACGTCTAATCTTAACTGGCTGGCTGCGACGTGGTGCTACCACTTGGTTAGATATAGAAAGTTTACGGATCTCCGGTAAAACCATTCACGGCGCTCATCCGCTTTTATCTACTGTTTTGGCAAGTGCAGCCGCAGCTTGGGGAAGCTACATATTACTCAAGAATAATTGAAGCCGGAGTTTAATGTAAAGAATAGTTGCAATTATCGCTGACTCAGTGTTACATTTATTTACATAAAGTGAAAGCTACAAATATCGCACTGGCGTTACTTGTCTGCTTCCCGCCTCTAATTTTCTTCCTTCCAACACAGCAACAAGTAAACCAGCTTTGCAGCTGGTTTTTACTTTCTACCTATCTGCCACCTATTCGTAGAGATATATTTAGTCACTAAGTAAATATCTGGCTAAAGGCGGAAATGTCGCAAAAGAACTAGCTACCTAGAGGCAGAGCATGGTAATGTGAAGATTAGTGCTAAGGTTTTTCGAGCAGCATCTCTAGCTTAACTCGTGCCAAGGCATCTATCAACTGGTAAAATATATAGTTCTTAAAAGTAAGGTGTTAAAAGCGCTTCAGAGCGCGTGCTTTGTTATTAAAGAGCCTTTAAGTAGGCGGAGAACTGTATTGTATAGGTTGGCTGCTAGGAGTAAAAGGATTGAGTTGTTGCTATTGACTGTAAATCGTATTGATTCTCCGCCAACCCCAAATGATTGGTATTTTTGCCAGTTTATTCTCACCCAATGGAGGTATTAGCCATGTCTGTTCGCCTATATATCGGCAATCTGCCCAAAGAAGAAGTAGATCGTCAAGAACTGCAAGCGGTTTTTGCGGAAGAAGGTGATTCTGTCACGACCAAAGTTATCAAGGATCGGAAAACTGGCAAATGTCGGGGTTTCGGTTTTGTCACAGTCAATGACGATGAACAAGCCGATTTACTGATCGAAAAGTATAACGGTCAAATGTTCAAAGATACTCCCCTAAAAATTGAGAAGGCTTTGCCAAGAACCAAGGGTGAGGAAGGCGATGAGCCACAAACTACCAGTACCACTCCCCGTCCAATCATTAACAATGCCGCCGGAAGCGGTGATGCAGTAGGCGGCGCTTCTTCAACTGGCGAGAGAACTCCTCGTCGTAGCAGCAGCAGTAAAAAGCCGCGCCGGAATGAGAAAGTCACCAGTACTAGTAGCACTTCCACATCTACCGATGCTGATGGTGTACGTCCAGATCCACGTTGGGCTTCCGAATTAGAGAAGCTCAAACAGATGTTAGCTGCACAAGCTACCAACTAAAAAAAGTGCGATTTTAGATTTTGGATTAAAGCGTGATTTTTCATAATCCAAAATCCAAAATCCAAAATTTCGCTCATTTTATCGGCTCGTTACTACTCGAAGAACGAAGTGCGTAGCGCCAGGAAGAGCGAAGCTATCAAGCCAGTCGCTGTTTATGCTGAGAGTAATATTGGCATAGACGGATTTTTGTGGGCGACTCGGTTGGCATTCCTCATTTAAAGCCCAACCGTAGTTGACATAAAACTTGTTTTAGCTCTGAAAGACGGCTAAATTACATTGACATCAGCAATTAATTATTATCATCTATGATGTTTTGTGTTAATGTAATGAGGGGTTAAACCCTGCACCTGAGCGATTTGGCGAATCCTAAATCTCTCCTCAACAGATGCATAAGAATTGGTAAAAATATAGCGCCTCAATTATTTATTTACATTTCTTCATAAAAACTCCAAACCCTGACATTTTCAGGTTAGCTCAGGTTTGGAAAGACTGTATTATTTTACACAAAAGCTTAATCAATTGATTAAGCGATAAGCTAAAGTTCAAATAGCTTGGTAAAGCTTGACATTGACGAGAGAAAAATGCATTTATGCTCTTTGTTGTGAATGCTTCAAAGAGCCAGACAACTGTATTAAATTTAGCGAAGTCATCCACAATATCACATAGATGAGAAGTGAAGCGTATTGATGGATTATTGGCAATAATTGATAGATTTATCTATAAAAGGACAAAAATCTACATATAATATTTTTGGTTAACAGTCGTAATGCGTGGGATAGAAGTACAAAAAGAAATAAATTCCTTCTCCAAGCTGATTTAACTAGAAGCTGAGACCTAGTAAATTATACTTAACGGATAACAATCGATTCCTGAGTTAGTTGTACTAGTACCTTGGCGATAGGATAGGTCGCCATTGCAAATAAACGTTAATTTCAGAGACCAAGAAAAAATATGAAGCCTGCACCAGAAAAACGTATCGCCTTGATTTCAGTCCACGGCGATCCCGCAATTGAAATTGGGAAAGAAGAGGCTGGAGGACAAAACGTTTACGTGCGCCATGTGGGTGAAGCACTAGCGCAACTAGGATGGCAAGTAGATATGTTTACCCGCAAAATCAGTGCGGAGCAAGAGACAATCGTGCAACACAGCGAGAATTGTCGCACAATTCGTTTAATCGCCGGTGAGCAAGAATTTGTACCTCGTGACAATCTTTTTGTCTATCTACCAGAATTTATTGAGAAATTTTGTAAGTTTCAAGAGGACAATGGCTATGTCTATCCTCTAATTCATACCAATTACTGGCTTTCCTCTTGGGTAGGAATGCAGTTGAAGAAAATTCAAGGTTGCAAGCAGGTTCATACTTATCACTCTCTGGGAGCGGTAAAATATAACACAGTAGCGACAATACCGATGATTGCGACAACACGCTTAGCAGTAGAAAAATTATTGCTAGAGACAGCCGAAAGAGTGGTAGCGACAAGTCCGCAAGAACAAGAACACATGCGATCGCTCGTAACAACTCAAGGCAATATAGATATTATTCCCTGCGGTACAGACATCCGCCGTTTTGGCTTCATTGATCGCGCTAGTGCTAGAGCTGAACTCGGCATCCCTGAAGACGCTAAAGTCGTATTTTACGTTGGTAGGTTTGATCCTCGTAAAGGAATTGAGACATTAGTGCGGGCTGTAGCCCAATCTGCATTCCGGGAAGATCCTAACTTACGGTTAATTATTGGTGGTGGTAGCCGTCCTGGTCAAAGTGATGGCATCGAACGCGATCGCATCGAAAGTATTGTGGGTGAATTAGGTATAGCAGATATTACTACCTTCCCTGGTCGTCTTGGCGATCAAATTCTGCCAACATACTATGCGGCTGCAGATGTTTGTGTAGTTCCCAGTCACTATGAACCCTTCGGACTGGTAGCAGTTGAAGCAATGGCAAGTTACACTCCTGTAGTTGCCAGTGATGTCGGTGGTTTGCAGTTTACTGTAGTCGATGACGAAACGGGTTTATTGGCAACACCTCAGGACTCGTCAGCATTTAGTACTGCCATTGATCGGATTCTATGCGATCCACAGTGGCGAGATCAATTAGGCTTAGCTGCAAGAAAGCGCGTAGAAGAGAAGTTCAGTTGGGATGGCGTTGCCCAACAACTTGGCGAACTCTACACCGAGTTACTACAGCCAGTCAAGCAACGCAACAAAGTCAGCGTTTAGCAATTCGCAATTCGCAATTCGCAATTCGCAATTGTGGACTCACTAAGTTTAAGCCTCCATATTTACGCGTGGGGTGAGGAAATTGTCAATTGCGGACTCATTAAGTTCAAGCCCCCGCATTTATGCGTGGAGTAAGGAAATTGCGAATTGCGAATTGCGAATTGGATTTAATCTACTCTGATTTTAAAGCGATGAAGCTGTAGAAACCGAGGCGACCACCAATTCCAGTGACCGAGTAAATGCATAGTCGCGGGAACGAGGATAGTCCGGATTAACGTGGCGTCAATGAATACACCAATTGCTACTCCTAAGCCTAAAGCTTTGACAAAAATGATACTAGTCAAGGCAAACGTACCTGTGACGATCATTAATAACAAAGCCGCGCTAGTAATAATGCGCCCAGTACGAGCAACACCTTCAATCACACTCAGACGATTATTATCAGTGCGATCGTAAGCTTCTTTAATTCGACAGAGAAGGAAAACCTCGTAATCCATACTCAGACCGAATAGTAGGCAAAATAGAACTACCGCAATCAGGATGTCGAGATATCCCAAAGGCTGAAAATCGAGCCAATGCTGAAAATGTCCTTCTTGAAAAATAAAAACTAAAGCGCCAAAAGAAGCCCCCATCGATAGCAAATTCATCAGAATTGCTTTTATAGGTAAAACTACTGAGCCAAGAAGAATACATAATACCGCGAAAGTAATCGATATAATCCCCGCCAAGACAAACGGGAAACGCTCTTGCACCGCTTGAATAATGTCTAATTGATTAGCAGTTTGTCCGCCAACTTGCAGACGTAATCCTGCCAAAGACAGACTTTTTAATTTTTGAACTAAATTGCGAGAAGCCTCGCTGTTACTATCTGTATAACTTTTCAGCAAGATTAAAGTAGTAGAACGACTACTTAAACGCCCAACCGCATCCTTAAGTAATCCGGGTGGCAATAACTCCGGATGACTATATAACTGCTGATAATTAGAAATACTCAATTGAGGATCGAGATTAACAAGACTACGAACACTTTGAATGCGCGAGTCAGTTTGTAATTCTTTAACAAAGCGATCTAAAGTCGAGAGGTGGGAAGTTTCGAGAATCCGATCGCTAGAATTCTCAGTGCTGAGGGCAAGTAAAATAGGTGAAGTTGCACCACGACCGAAACTTTGTTGTAAAACTTCAACACCTTGACGCGATCGCACTGTTTTTGGCAATACACTAGCATCACCCAATCCAAATCGCGCTTGTAAGAAAGGCGAAGTCAAGACCAAGACAAGCACCAAAACAAAAGCCACCGCCGCCAAACTGTGACGCATAATAGTCTGAGCGATCGCCCCCCAAGCATCATCAGCAGTATTATTCCGGAAGATCCGTCCGCAATTGACATTTTCTCCCAACACTCCCAACAAAGCCGGAACCAAAGTCAAAGCCGCCGCTACCGAGAGCAAAACCACCAACGAACCAGCGATTCCCAAAGAACGCAATAGTAAGATCGGAAAACTCAACAAACTCAGCAACCCAATCCCCACAGTCAAACCAGAAAAGAAAACAGCGCGTCCCGCAGTATCCACAGTCCGAACCACCGCCTCCTCAACTGAAGAGAGCAAAATCTCCTCCCGAAACCGATTCACAATTAATAAGGAATAATCAATTCCCAACCCCAACCCCAACATAGTCGTGAGATTAAGAGCAAAAACCGAAAGATCCACACTTACCGCCAACAAACTCAAAGCGCCATAGGTAACGACAACAGCCATAATACCCATGACAATCGGCACACTCGCAGCAACCACCGAACCAAACACAAACAACAAAGCAACTAAAAGCAACGGTAAAGCCAACAACTCCACTCGCCGTAAATCAACCTGACTAATCCGCTGTCCATCGCGGTCAACCAAAAGTTTACCAGCCAGATAAGTCTGTAACCCAGGAGAACTTGCAAGTAAACCTTCAATGCGATCGCTCACTCCAATTGCCTGAGCATCCTTCACCTTCAAACTCACCAACCCATACTCAGTCCGCCCATCAGCACTGCGATACTCAGTCCTTCCATCGCCACCACTAACAGACTTAACCTCAGCCAACCTACCGATTTCCCCCATCACCCGGTCAATCTGCGGTCTATACCGCGCCAAATCACCCTGAGGACTGTGAAAAACCGCCGTCAAAACATCACTATCCCAACCAATCTCCCGACTCAACAACTGTTCAGTCCGAATCGCCTCACCCTGCTCATAAACCGCCCCAATACCCTTCAACACAGTATCCAATCGAGGCATCAAAACAAAACTCAACACCAACAAAAATCCCCAAACAGCAATCACCACCCAACGATAGCGATAAGCCAAAAACCCCAACCGAGCAAAAACAGACAATCTCAAAGCCGGAACAAACAACGTCTCGTCCATACCCACCGCCTTGAAATATATATATGTAGATATCCGCCGCTTAACGCCGAACATCTGCTTAATCTATAATAAATCCACCCCAAGAAATATATTTTCCCCCTCTCCCCCTCTCCCCCTCTCCCCCTCTTCCCCTCCGCGCCCCTCCGCGCCCCCTCAGCGCCCTCTGCGTTTCACCCCCCCCCACTCCCGCCGCAACTCCCCCAAATCCGGCACCACCCCCCCATACCGCCACCCCACATAAGCCCGACTAATCCGCTCAATCACAAGAGCCGTAGCCGGAGCATAAAACTCAAAAGCCCCACGAGCATACTCCAAAGGCGTCTGTGAAGGATGCTTCCCAAACCCCTCAGCCGCAGTCACCAACAGCATTTGTTGATAAAGACGTTCCATCGGCGGTAGGCGACCCAATCGTCTACGGGATAACCACTGACGCCATTGTCGCCAACCCAAATAGCCACCAAAACTCAAAGACGTCGCCAAGATCAACCCCGTTAATATCCCCAGCCAACCTTGAGAAAACAGCCCGACAAACTTTTGCAGTAACCGTCCAATTAAGGCAAATAGACTATTCACCAAACCCGTCACCGGACTTGGTAACCAACCTGCTACCCAGTGCCAAAACGAACGTAAGACACTAAAAGTTTGCGTATCTTCCACAGAGTCAGGAATCAAAGCATGTTGAGGAATTGGATCAAAAGCGAACCAGCCATAGTTGGGAAAATAAACCTCTGTCATGGCATAGGCGTCGGTATTGCGGACAATATACATCCCTGTAAATGGGTTAAATTCACCCGTGCTGAATCCGGCGACCAGGCGGGAGGGAATGCCAATTGAACGCAGCATCACCGTCAGCACTGTGGAGAAGTGATCGGGATAGCCGCCTTGAGATTTAAATAAGAAGGTTTCTACCAAGTCATCATTTTTACCTAACTCCGGTAACTCTTGGCGCGGAATCGTGTAGTGCTGTTTCAGGTATTGGGCGAGGTAGAGAGATTGCTCGTAGGGTGAGGTTAAGGCTTTTTGCGATTTGCCAACTCGTTCGCGGTTGTAATTCTCTAAAATTTGTTGTGTGCGGAGCTTGACTTTTTCCGCTATTTGTGGTGGGACTTGGAGATAATAATTTTGAATACTCGGTGGATACTTGGTAGATGCGGTTTGCAATAAATTGCGACGACGATATGGGACTTCGGAAATTACCGTGTAGGTGAGGTCTTCCGTTAAACCGACAGGCGATCGCAAGCCTCCTTCTGAGTCAATCGCAATTTGCGGAGTGGGAAAATAAATTTCTTTTGGACTCGCCAGCGCTGGAATCAGGTTTGGTAAATCTGAGACCAAAGAGTATGTTTGCACTACTTCTTTGGTAGCGGTGGCGGGCGGGGGGTTAATAAAAATTTGGTAAGACCAAGCTGGTCTTTTTAAGGTTTGCACTTTTTCGGCGCGAGAAATCTTCCAACCTTGACCTGTATATTGGTCAAAAGCGAGGACACGCCAAAAACCAGGGGATTGCGATCGCACCCGCATCACTACTTTTGGTGTCATTTGACCCCGCAAGTTCTGGTTAATTTCGCTATTAAAACCGTAATAAAAATTATTATCTACTTGCTTACCGCTGCTACGGCGTTGTCCTGGGCTACTAGTCGCCGGATTCGGGTTTCCTGCATGGACATAACCCGGATTCACAATCCGCTGTCCAGTAAAAGTGCCTTTCACCTGAATCGGCGAACTGACAGGAAAAGTCCGCAGTTGATAACCGGGAAACCGAGGTAGAAACACAAAGAATGTCATCCCCAAGGCTAAAACCGCAGTAAAAAGCAAAAAGTAAAAAGGTATCAGCGCTGAAAATTTTGGCGCATTCAACTGCTTTTTACTTTTTACTCCTAATCCTAAGCGCGAACGGTAATCTAGGACTAAAGTCGGTAGAGCGATCGCGACAAATAGCACCAATACAGGTGCAAAGGCGAAAGTTTGACTAAGGGTTGCAGCAACCCCCAGCAAAATTATCCCAATTACAATCGAATATCCCAAGTCTTTGCGACGGGGCATGTCAAAGCTGTGCAACACCTGAAGTTGAATTAACAATTCTGCCAAAACCAGCCGCGTATCATTTAACGCTCCCACCAACTGTCCAAAGAAGGCGAAGAGTGCTAACAACATCCCAATCGTGATGCAAAACTTAACTGAGATGTTGCGTTGGCTGCGACGATAATAACTCCAAATTGCACCCACTAGACTCAGTGGCACGCCCCAAAAACCGAATTGTGTCTGTGCAGCCACATCAGTCGCTATAATTCCCAAAATTACTAGCGATCCTACCAGCACCCTAAAGACAATCGAATTTTCTACTTCGACAGTCGGCACCGCTGCCATTTCTCGTTGCCAGTAATTCCACCTGGATACTGGACGTGTTGATTGCATCCCTTTATCTTGTCTCTACGTTGGACAAATCGCAAATACTAAATCTTGCATGTCTAATTCCGGAAACTGCACTAAGAGTGGATAAACCTGATGAGGCTGCACTCCTAATATCTCTAGGCTTAAGGAACTAGGGGTCGAACAATTTGCTGTTGCGTGAACTCCTTCACCCTGTAACTTGAGAATGCCTGAGCACGGGAAATCGCACTGAACTTGCAGGCGATTACGCTTACTTTCGACATTGTATTCAACCTGTAACTGTAAAGGACCGGCGGTAGTCAGCCATTGCCGTTCGACAGTACTGTTTGTCGCCGAAATTGACAAAGTTAGAACATCTAACATTTGCTTGGCGGCAAGTAAGGAAAATACCATTTGTTGAGACGGTTGTAACTCCGAGTAGTTAGTCTGGGAGTTAAAAGCTTTCAAGGCAACAGTATTGCCATGAACACTTCGACCGGGTGCAGTTGACATCAAGACCACAGCGGCTAAATCATTAAGTGTTTGGGACTCGTTGGGAAAAAGGTTCTCAACTGCCCGAATTAACTTTCTGCCTGTGGGTAGTGGTGATTTGACTACTGTTTGACAGCGTAAAAGCAATTCCCGGAAAATGTTCTCCGGGAGAATGGTCGGCAAAGACATTTGTTTTTGCACTTGCATCCAGAAATTAGCAGGAACCAACTCCAAGTAGGAATTGTCTACGTAATCAGGATACTCAGACACCTCAGATTCCCAAGGGAATAAGGGTGGGTGTTTTTGAACTTCAATTTGCAAGCGGCGCTTAAGTACGGCTTGAAAACGGTCTTCCACGGCAGGAATTTCTCCCAGATTAAAAGTTTGGGGTGTCCATTGTAACCCTTCACCGCTGCCATTGGATATAGCAGTAGCTTCGGGTTGGCTGTTTACCCCGTCAATCCCCTCACTATCCCCCAACGGATGTGCGGCGGTTGCAGTGGTATCTTCTGACGACAACCAACTGAATAATTGGCTGAAGAAAGCTTCTGAATCACTATTCATGAGTAGATGCACTAGATCCGGATACTAAAGAGTTGCGAATTTCCCAAGCTTGTTCCAGCATTTTAAACCACCGCTTTTGCAATTGCGCCAAAGTCATTCCCAGAGTTTTGACAATGTGATCGTCCTGGAGTCCCTGTTGCTTTAACTCCAGTAAGGAAAGATCTTTATCACCCAGATCGGCGATAAATGCTTGCCACTGCTGTGGTGCCAGACCTAAATTGGTTGTTAAATCGGCTTCTAACCATTCATGAACGAGTTCCCACTTATGTAATAAGGCAAACCGAATCAAATGATATTTAAAGCGCTGCTGTAGGTAATCTCGTGCTCGCGGTGTGATTTTTAAAATGGTTTCTATTTCTTGAGCTGATAAATCTTGCAGGCGCAAGGCAAAATAATCGGCGCAATCAGTCTGTTCGCGCTCTTGAAGGTAATTTATCAATTCCGTAATTACCACATCCCGGAGCGTTTCTTCTGAGCCTTCTGGTTCTGCTTGCGTTACCATCAGTTCTCGGACTTGTTGCACGGCGGCGTCTTCCCAAGAGCCATCATTTTCACCGCTACCACCTTCACTTGCCTGCTCAATGTCGATGCAAGTTTCTGGAGGGTATTGCTGGGAAAATGTTTGCGCTCGTAAGATAATTAGCTGCTGCTGACGTCCTGGTAAAGGAATACGGCGTTTGCCGTAGCGCTCAGAGAAAGACATGTACTCGGCTAGTTGCAAGAGAGTTTGGGGGCGATAAGTTATGGGTAGCTGATTCTCTCTTCGGAAAGCGTTCAATGATTCCAGATAAAAATTCTGAAGAAAATCTTCAATTATAGTTAACCGCCCTTGATAGCTCAATTGCCCTTTCGCTGGGTTGATGTAGCGATAGACAATCGCGCTGAGAGTGCTGTGTAATTCTACTCTTCCCCTACTCGATCCTAAATGGTAATATTTAAGACATTGTTGTAATCTGTGTCGAGCAATATTCGTTGCCCAGCTTTCGACATCACCAGAAGCTTGGATGCGCCGACTCTCGTTACAAATGCGATTGACTTCTTCCGCAATGCGCCCACTCACATCGCGACAATTTTGCTCCGAAGCCTTAGTTGACTGCTGGAGTTCCGGAAATAGGAGTTGAAAGATCTCCTCCACGCCGATAGATTTCTCCCTCTGGATAGTTGTGATTGCGGCTGAATTCATAGTCTCGTTCTTTTAAAGACCCTAACATACTTAGATACAACCAGTCTCGCGGAGGGTGTTAGATATACACTGCATGTATGAAGATGCTGCTGACTGATACTTTCCGAGTTTATTATTCCCACTTATTGCTTGACTGTTCACAAATCACATAGTTTTTCTAGAAAAATTTAAAAGTTGATTCAAAAATCATGATGAATTTAAAGGCACAACTTCAGTTACTTATTGACAATGCACCCCAAGATGGGGTAACACCACAACTAGTAGCTAAAATTGCTCCTGTTTTCAGCGAGATTGCCCAACAGCTACATCACTCGCAGTATTATATTTTGCAAGACTTGGAGCAAAGCTGGGTTTTGACAACACTCTTGCATCGCAATCAAAGTGAGGTCGAAAAGCACGTAATTTATGCTTTTCCTACCTTACAAGATGCTAGAGCTAGTTCAGATGCTGGGCTTGACCCTCGGGTAGTGGCTGCACCGATTCCTGTCACCCATATCTTGTTCCAGTTAACAGCATTGGAACCTGTGGATAGTATAGTGTTTTTTGAGACTTCTGGCGATCTGAGTAGTGGTATCGAAATTAAACGTCAATACCTACAAAGTTTAATTTCTCAACAGCTACAAAGAAAAAGTCAGGTGCCTCCTGATATCGCCTGAAGACACCCGACACCCCATTCCTAATACAGCCGGCTCAACACGTATTTTGTCATGTTGATTAAGGCTTCTCGACAATCGGAAGGTGGCAGATCCGCTAGGTGGTCAACTGCTAGCTGGGCGTGATGAGCTGCAAGAGTTCGCGATCGCTCAATTCCTTGACTTTCTTGAACTAGGGCGATCGCTTGGTCGGCTTCTCCGGCGTTGACAAATTTGCGTTGAATTAAAACTCCTAAATGGGGTTTTTCCTCCATTGCGTATAACGTTGGTGCGGTTAAATTACCGGAGATTAAATCGGCGGCGGCGGGTTTACCTAAGGTGTCAGCGTTTCCGGTGAAGTCTAAGATATCATCCACAATCTGGAAAGCTAAACCAAGATGACGCCCGTAGCTATACAAATTATCAGCTGTTTGCCGACTGACATCGCTCAGTAAACCTGCTGCCATGCCGCTGTTGGCGATTAAAGATGCTGTTTTGTAGTAACTCTTTTCTAAATAAGTCTCGATAGTTGTCTGTGTATCAAAGCGATTGAGTCCTTGCAGAATCTCCCCAGTCGCTAGATCCATAATTACTTTTGATAGTAGTTTCACCACTTCTAGGTTGTCGAGATTTGCTAAATACCAGGAAGATTGGGCAAACAAGAAGTCACCGGCGAGGACTGCAATCCGGTTGCCAAATTTGCTGTGAACTGTGGGAATGCCACGTCGCGTATCAGATTCATCCACGACATCGTCGTGTACTAAGCTTGCTGTATGAATCATTTCGGTGATCTCGGCTAAGCGGCGGTGACGAGGTGTAATGTCTTGGTCTAACATGGTCGCCCGCGATATCAATAACACAATTGCTGGTCTGAGTCGCTTCCCTCCAGCTCCAAAAAGGTGTTCTGCCGCTGCAAAAAGGATAGGGTGGCGATTTCCGACCAGCTGTTTCAGATTGTCTGAAAGTATTCGCAGGTCTGTTTCAACAGGAGAAAAGAGAAAGGTGGCTGAGGTCATGGATGGGCCGACTCAGGCTTTATTAACGAAAGTTTACATATCCATTACTTATTTTAAGCTGAAGCCATGACAAGCGCAAAGTTTCATTTAACACTTTTTTTTCTGGGGTGTAAATTCTTTGACTCCGCTGACTTTTGGCAGCGGCAACCAGCGCCAGCACTACTTAGCTGTCTCCGATCCTGATTCTACGTAAATGTACTTAACTTTCTAACATGCTTGTAAGTTATTTTCAAGTTATCTTTGAGCATAAATTCTGGTAACTATTGCCGAAGTTTCTTGTCGCCAAAACTTTTTTTAATTATGCCTAAAGATTTGCTCTAAAAGTCTAGATTGTTGTGCTAGCCTAGTTTATAGGAATTAAACTAATTTCATACATTCACGCTCAGATGGCAAGTCACCAATAGGTATTTGTACCATACAGAACGGGTAGAGTTCAAAAGTTTGTCGAAGTCTGAGCCGAGAAAGTAATTCCTCTGCTGACGAGGACAAGCTGACGCCGCAGGTTGGGTAGATTGCTGAATCGGCTTTGTGTTGAGTTGCTCTTGGGCGACTTTAGATACATTGCTGATGATGACCTGCGAAAAAACTTATGCATAAAAATGACAGAGAAAATTAATATTTTCTTTGCCAAGCTTAACTATGTTTAAAAACCGTTACAGAATTAAATTCTGGGACGGCGGCTGCATTACTTCTATTTAACTTCATATTCATCCAAGCTTACACTGGGCGGTACATAATGACTTACGGTAACATACCTTTGATTATTCCGATCTTAGCGACTGGTTATTTGTTAACGGTTTATCTATTATTAGCACTAGCAGAACGAACAGTCAAAGATAAAACCCCCCCGCGAGGTGCCAACACGAATAGGCTGAATAAGCAAGATACGACAACACCAAAAGTAACGGCTGAAAGCTAAAAGTCAGGATTAACTAATTTACAATTCTTAACTTTCGCCCTCCTAATCTCAATGAAGATAGGTAGGAGTTTAGTATAAAGAGTACTCCTACCAATAGTTTTAAATTCTCACTTTTTCTTCACTAAAATGTACCTGTTCCACAATCGGGGTGCATCCTAGCCACTGGACAGTGGATTGGGCGAATTGTTGGGGACAGCCACTAACGGCAAAACGAGTGGGTAGGGAAGGGTAGGCATTTTTTAAGCCTAGTAATTCCAACTCTTGTGCCGCCGAAGCAGCGAGATAATAAGCAGGGTCGATCACTTTGACAGAGGGGGGTAAAAGCGATCGCAGGACTGGTGCGAGATGCGGATAATGAGTACAACCATATATTAAAGTGTCAATTTGCTGTTGTAATAAAGGCTCCAAATAATATTGGGCTATTTCTTTCGTGTATGGGTCGTTAATCCGGTTTTGCTCAATGAGAGGGACAAACTCAGGACAGCCAACTTGCCAAACTTGAGCTTGGGAATCAAGTTCTAAAATCGCGTTGGCGTAGGCGTTGCTAGCTGCAGTGAGTGGAGTAGCAATTACCCCAATCCTTTTTCCCTGTTGCACCGCTGCTTTAGCACCTGGCAGAATTGTCCCTAAAATGGGAATAGAGATTTCCGACCTGACCACATCCAGAGCCAAAGCCGAACTAGTATTACATGCCATAATCACCATCTTCACCCCTTGCTGTTGCAGCCACTCTAGGATGTCGCGCACATAGTGGAGAATTTCCGCTTGTGAACGAATGCCATAAGGGAGTCTGGCTGTATCCCCAAAATAAATAATTGATTCATTGGGGAGTTGGCGGTAGAGTTCGCGCAATACAGTGATACCACCGACACCACTATCAAAGATGCCGATGGGAGTACGCTGAGGTTCTTGGAGATAATTCGTTGGAAACACAAATGAATGGGGGTAAGAACAAAGTAATAGAGATTTTACCTCTGTTGCAGGTATTGCAGTACACCGCGAGCGATGGCTGCAGCCATACGACTTTGATATTCGCTGGTTGCGAGTTTGGGTAAATCTTCTCTCCCTGTCATATAACCTGTTTCCACCAAAATAGAAGGCATCGAACTCTTGCGGAGAACGTAAAATCTAGCTTTCCGGACGCCTCGGTCTTTAATTGTGCCGATACTATCGAGAATGCTGCGGTGAACAACTTGCGCCAGCCGCAGACCGCTATCGAAATAATAAGTTTCTAGACCATTCACATCCGGGCGATCGTCAACAGAATTAGCATGAATACTGACAAATAAATCCGCGTGAACGCGATCTGCCATTTCCACCCGAGGAGCTAAATCTACAAAATAATCAGCATTCCGAGTCAGATAGACTTGAATCCCATTTTGTTGTAAAATCGCCGCCAGCTTTTCACCCAGAGGTAACACCACATCTTTTTCTAGCACTCCCCGCAGACCAGGTGCGCCAGAATCTTTACCACCATGTCCGGGGTCAATAATTACCACGATGCGTCCGTGGGGAATTGGTTGATTAGGATACGGGGATGTGGGTGACGGGTAAGGTGAGGTAGGGTTATATGGTGGATTAGGATTAGAACCAATCGGCGGATAAGTGACGCGACTCGGCTGTAAATCTAAAGCTAAAAGTTGAGAACTAAGTTGATTGAGTTCACCAATTTGGGTTGTGGCTGAAGGCGTAATCAGAATTACAACAGTGCGAGTGTCTGGTCGTTGCAAGCGAACGCGCAGCACTGAACTGTTGGCATTGAGACTCGGTCCTTTAAAGCCATCAGAAATCTGGGCATTGTTAATCGTAATCTTGTACTGCCCTGATGAGCGGTCCCAACCATTAGTAAAATTTAGAGGTTGGTTAGCTCTAATTACCAGTTGTCTGCCACCACCAGCAAGGTCTAAAGCCTGGATGATTGCCGGTGTTGTATTTCCGGGAATCGGTCGCGGGACGTTACCGTTTGTCGGAGCGGGATTAGCATTGGGGATAGTCGCAACTCCGCCTTGAGGCAAGACCACCACACCACCAAAACTGCTGAGTGTCGCATTCCAGTCAGGACTGTTTTTGTCAACCTGCAAGGTCATACGAGATACAGGCGGTGAAGCTTGTATTTGGGTCAGTTTCACACGCTTGACACCATAACGACCGACAATTAAATCCCGCTCGGCATTTGGTGATAAATTTGCGCCTTTAAATTCGATATTGATTATCTGGCGATCGTCGCTACGATTGACCGAAATTTGCGGTTTTTCACTACCACTAGTGCGGACAAAAAAGCCGTCCTTTGTGACTTGCACGTTCTCAATCAGTGCCGAACCACCCGCCGACTGAGCAATATTTCTGCTGGTAATAACAGTATTATTACTGGAATTATTAGTAGTACTAACTACACTATAAGGTGCTTTAGGAGATGAAGCAGCAGCTAATTCTGGACGAGGTAATTGTACTGTCCAACGACCGTCAGGTCCGGGACTAACTTTTACCTGCTGCGGGTTCAAGGTATAGCCTGGGCTAACATCGATAACAAGCCGGGTGACGTTTTCCTCAACCTGACCAATGCGAAGCCCACGAATCGCCCCATTAAAAGACTCAGTGACATTTGGACGATCCAAATAAGTGCCTGGTAAATCTATGACCAAGCGAGTCGGGTTAAAGATTAACTGCGCTTTTGGTTGAACGGTCTCATCTGTATCAAACTGTAGTTGATTTTGACTTTCATCAAAATGCCAAGATTTCAGTCGCGCCGCACTTGCGGCAGACGACAGCATTAATATACCTAACAAAGTACTGGGTAGTATCCAGTGTAATCTCACAGTGGTTTCTCCTGATTCGCATTTATGCTTGCGCGTCAATCTGCCCTTGTGCTGGCTTTATCCTCACACCGTCACCCGCCCAAACATGACTTTAACACCTCACTCAAATACACCTTAGTATAATTACGTAGCCTTTGAAGCACTATAATTTACAAAAGGGTAAATATTATTGGCGATTATTAAAACCTTTCTGTTTAGTCTCAAAAGTGTCACATTACACCACTTGCCACAAAGAAGCAACTATTAAATAGTGACAACAAGCACCAAGGACGGAGATTTGCAGTCTGAAGTTTCCGAACATCAGTTATTACTCAGGAATTTCGACTACATCTGTAGCTGGCTGAGGAAATACTAACCTGAGTAAAGGTGGTGCTAAAAAGGTCGTGAGAATAACCATCATAATAATTGCCGCCTCTAAAGGTTTCGAGAGAATCCCAATTTTTGAGCCAATACCCACAAAAACTAATCCCACCTCACCACGGGGAATCATCCCCACACCAACAGCCAGTCGGTTAATTTGCTTGTTGCCAAAAATCGCTAAAGAGGTACTTAACTTTCCCAAAATAGCGACCGCAATCAAGAAAGCTGCCATGATCAAGCCAGCGCGATTACTGGGAATAGCTGGATTCAACACTCCTAAATCAGTTCTTGCCCCAACTGTCACAAAGAAAATTGGCACCAGCATATCCGCAATTGGAATCACCCGCTTTTGTAATTCTTTGCGCTGATCTGTTTCTTCTAAAACCAACCCAGCTGCAAAAGCGCCTAAAATCGTCTCTAAGTGAATAGCAGCGGCAAAGTAAGCCATCAAAAATGCAAAAATAAGTGCCGGAATGACCAACTCACCACGGGTTTTGAGTTTGTTAACGATCGCCACAAAAGACTGATTAAAAATATTTCCCAGTAAAATCGCCCCTAACAAAAAGCCACTCGCACTCAAAATCAGATAAATAATATTACTGACATCAACTGCACCAGTTTTGGCAAGGCTAGCCACCACAGCTAACACAATAATCCCCAAAACGTCATCAATCACCGCCGCACCCAGAATAATCTGACCTTCCGGCGAATTCAGCCGACCTAACTCTGATAGTACTCGTGAAGTAATGCCAATACTCGTCGCCGTCAGCGCCGCCCCAGCAAAAACCGCCGGGATCACAGGGATGCCAAACAAGGCGATCAATCCCACAGTTCCTGCGGCAAAAGGAACAATCACTCCCACCACAGCCACAACTGCAGCTTGAAAACCAACAGCCAGGAGTTCTTTTAAGTTAGACTCTAACCCAATTTCAAATAACAGCACGATCGCCCCAAGTTCAGCCATCACACCCACCACCTCTGATTGGGTTGACCACGCCTCGGCGGCGGCTTGCGGACTGATACCGACAGTTGATTGTAAAAACGAGGTAATAACGCTAGCACCATCCGCAGCATCGGGAAATACTAGCAAATGTAAAAAGGAAACGCCTACCACTACGCCACCGACCAATTCACCTAAAACTGGCGGTAAGCCAACCCAGTTAGAGAACTCACTGCCCAATTTACTAGTGAGGTAGATGACGACTAAACTCAGCAACACTCCCGCTAAAACGACAGAACTATCATCAGTGTTCGTTGCGGTAGCTAAGAGAGGGAACAAAAAGGTCATGAAATTGCACGCTTATTCGGTTTCGATAAAAATCTGCTCTTTAAAATTTACAGCTTTATTTGACATTCAGTCGAGAACAGGGTGTAGGGGGTAGGGTGTAGGGGAATATGCCACACCCTAGTTGCTAAAAGTGTAACCAGGTGCTTATTTTGACTGATGAAATGCCAAAGTAAAACATGCCGACAGGCAAATGTTTATCGCTGTAGAGTAACAAGATGATGCAAATGGTATCTGGTGCGCGGTTAAATAAAATCAGCAAATGGCAAATACCAATAGCACTGTTGATGTGCTTGAGTTTTGCTTCTCCAGTTTTGGCTCAAGAAAAAGCACCAGCAAATCGCGCCATTACTGTCACTGGTCGCGGTGTGGAGTCAATTCCGACAACTTTGACACAAGTCCAACTGGGAGTTGAAGTTCAAGGTAAAACAGCCCAGGAAGTGCAGCAAGATGCAGCCCAACGCTCATCAAGAGTGGTAGGATTATTAAAATCGCGAAATGTGGAAAAATTACAAACCACTGGTATTAGTCTCAACCCAACCTATAGTTACACCAATAACGTTCAGCGGCTGACGGGTTATACAGCGACTAACAGTGTTAGTTTTCGCATTAGTACTGAACGGTCAGGCAATATCTTGGATGAAGCTGTGAAAGCCGGTGCAACACGGATTGATAGTATTAGTTTTGTAGCTAGCGATGAGGCGCTATCATTCGCTTTACAACAAGCTTTGAAAAAAGCTACTCAAGATGCTCAAAAACAAGCAGATACAGTTTTAGGTACCTTGGGATTGAAAGCACAGCAAGTACTGAGTATTCAAGTTAATCAAGCGAGTCCACCCCAACCGCGTGTTTATGAAGGTAATTTTGCTAAGCTAAGTAGGAGTGCCGCACCTGCTCCTACTCCCGTTGTGGGTGGCGAGCAACAGGTAGATGCGGCAGTGACGTTGGAAATCGGCTACTAAATGGGTGTTAAAAATTCTCTGGGGCAAAATCTCCCGCAGCACCGTCTTGATCGCGCTTTGAACCTAGTAAATCGAGTTGATCGACTCGAATAATTGGTCTAGACCGTTTGTCTCCGTTGCGATCGCTCCAAGTATCGAACTTCAAGGCTCCTTTGACGCCGATTTGGCTACCCTTCCGCACGTAATTAGCAGCAATTTCTGCTGTTTTGTCCCACAACTCCAAAGTGAACCAGTCAGGTTCGTCGCTATTGCGCTTCAGCCGTCTGACTGCTAAGGTCAGCTGACACTTGACACTTCCAGACTCGAAATACTTCATATCAGGGTCGCTACCAACACGACCAATCAAGGTGACTACATTTATACTCATACGCTTCCCGCTACAGTACATGTGTACTTATCAGTTCTGACTAAAATCATAACCAATAAGAGCATACTTTTAACTTTTGTTTCGTGATTAAAATTCTATGGTAATTAAAAAATCTGCGATCGCGATTGTCGCAAATCATGCAAAAACATACGGATTTCTCCAACTTGTTGGAGAATATCGAGTAATAGATACTTAGAGAACAGTAATTATCATAGATTCGGTTTATAAAAACATCATCCGTTCGACTAGACTCTAGATAAAAAACGTAATAGAATCCAGCACAATTCTACTGTTACGGTCATATAAACAACTTATTGCAAATGGGGGCGTAGAGGAGAGTGGGTCTTTTCAGTAGGTTTAATTTATCTCGGGACATGGGTATCGATCTCGGTACCGCCAATACACTGGTATATGTATCAGGTCAAGGTATTGTCCTTCAGGAACCTTCAGTGGTTGCCGTCGATCAAAATGAAAAAGGCGGTGGGGCATTAGCAGTCGGAGAAGAAGCGAAAAAAATGCTCGGTCGGACACCAGGAAATGTAATCGCCGTGCGCCCTTTGCGCGATGGTGTGATTGCAGATTTCGACATGGCCGAACTGATGCTGAAGCACTTCATCCGCCGTGTCCATGAAGGTAGATCTCTAGTATCACCACGGATTGTGATTGGTATCCCTAGCGGCGTCACCGGAGTAGAACGGCGAGCAGTGATGGATGCGGCGTCTCAAGCCGGTGCGCGAGAAGTTTACTTAATTGATGAACCTGTTGCAGCTGCGATCGGTGCGGGTTTACCCGTTGCTGAACCTACAGGCAACATGATTATTGACATCGGTGGTGGTACAACAGAAGTGGCTGTACTGAGTCTTCAAGGTACTGTACTGAGTGAATCAGTCCGGATTGCCGGTGATGAACTGAGTGAATCGATCATGCACTATATGAAAAAAGTGCATAACCTGGTGATTGGGGAACGCACTGCTGAAGATATTAAAATTAGAATTGGTTCAGCCTACCCGACTCATGATAACGATGAGGCGATGATGGAAGTTCGTGGCTTGCACTTGCTGTCAGGTTTACCCCGCACAGTCACGATCAAAAGTCCAGAAATTCGCGAAAGCATGTCCGAACCGCTTTCGGTAATTATCGAAGCTGTGAAGCGGACATTAGAAAGAACACCACCTGAACTTGCGGCAGATATTATTGATCGAGGCATTATGCTAGCTGGTGGCGGTGCTTTACTTAAAGGTTTAGATACATTGATTAGTCACGAGACTGGTATTGTTACTCACGTCGCTGCTGACCCGTTAAGCTGTGTAGTTTTGGGAACTGGTCGGGTTCTGGAAAACTTTAAACAGTTAGAGCGAGTTTTTAGCGGACATTCACGTAATATGTAGTTAATTTGCCTATGAATGGATTTTAGATACATTCTAGAATCCATTCATTACACTTAACTCCTCAACACGAGAGGCATAAATGTTTACAGTAAATAGATGGTGGGAACGGTACGGTGTTCAAATGTCGCTGGTCCTGTTAGCCGTTGGCGGCGCTTGGACTTTACGACAAACTCAAGGCGCGGCTTTAACTGAGGTTTATCAGGTAATTAGCCGTCCTTTTCAGGTAAGTCCAGTGAAAGCTGAACGTCTAAGTGATGCGCGGACATTAGAATTACAAACACGTTTACAAGAAGTTGAAAATCAAAATATCAAGCTAAAAGAATTATTAGGTTATGTCGGACAAGCAAAAGTAAAAGGCGCAGTAGTCTCCCCAATTATTGGTCGGAGTGCTGACCAGTGGTGGCAACAGTTCACCTTAGGTCGTGGTAGTTCTCAAGGTATAAAAGAAGGCGATATTGTCAATGCTCCAGGCGGTTTAGTTGGGCGCATTGTCAGTGTTACAAATAATACTAGTCGCGTATTGTTAGTTAGTGACCCCTCCAGCCAACTAGGTGTGACAATTAGCCGCACCCGCAACATGGGTTTTTTGCGAGGTGATTCTCGCAGCCGTGCTGTCATGCAGTTTTTTGACAAAGTGCCTGATGTAAAACCTGGAGACGTAATTGCTACATCCCCTTACAGTCAGATGTTTCCGGCTGGTCTACCAGTCGGACGCGTCGAGTCGGTGGATATGAAGAAAACACCTGCGCCTGTGGCAGTAATTGAGCTTTCAGCACCAATGGATTATTTGGAGTGGGTCGTTGTATCTCCTAAAACTGAAAACCCTAAGTAGATTTTTCCGCAAATCGCGATCTACAAATCAAATGAATAGCGTTTCTCGTTGGCATCCGCGAACCCGCCAACTAGTAAATTGGGCAGTGACGATTGGTTCTGTCCTTTTATGTTTACTGGTTTCGCCAACGCGCTTTCCGGGAATGGAATTGTTGGGAATAGGTCCGAACTGGTTATTAATTTGGGTGGTGGCTTGGAGTGTTAAGCGTCCCGCTTTTCAAGGTGCGGCTGCGGGTCTTGTCGTCGGACTGCTTCAGGATGCGGTCACATCTCCTGAACCTACTCATGCTTTAAGTTTAGCTGTAGTCGGTTTGGTGACTGCTCGCATTCAAAAGCAGCGCTATATCCAAGAAGATTTTATTTCTGTTGCTTTGATTGTTTTTGGCATGTCAGTGCTAGCTGAAACGATCGCTGTAGTGCAGTTTAGTTTAACTGGTCTCCAGAATTTGCCAGATATTTGGATCTATCATCAACGTATTGCCTTGGCTTCGGCGATTTTGTCCAGTCTCTGGGCACCTGTGATTTATTATCCCCTAAATCGTTGGTGGCAGCAGATGAAAACCTTAGAGCAGTCTTAGATTTATACCCCTGTCGCTGTGTGTCATCAGTCGTTAGTATGTACAACTAACTAAGGACTTGTTGACAGATAAACAAATGACAGACAAATTTGACCGGATCGTTATGCAGCGGTGTTTAGAACTCGCCCGGTCTGCCCTGGGTAAGACATCGCCAAATCCGCTAGTTGGTTCGGTAGTTGTCCAAGATGGGCAGATTATTGGTGAAGGATTTCATCCGGGTGCCGGTCAGCCACATGCTGAAGTTTTTGCTCTCAAACAAGCGGGCGATCGCGCACGCGGTGCAACTATATATGTAAATTTAGAACCTTGTAATCATTACGGACGAACACCACCTTGTACAGAAGCTTTAATCGCTGCGGGGGTGGCGAAGGTAGTCGTCGGCATGGTTGACCCCGATCCGCGTGTATCTGGAGGTGGAATTGCCAGATTAAGGGAATCGGGAATTGAGGTTGTGGTCGGGGTGGAAGAGGAAGATTGCTTGCAACTGAATGAAGCTTTTATCCACCGCGTCCTCTACCACCGTCCTTTGGGAATTCTTAAATACGCTATGACCTTGGATGGAAAAATTGCTACCACCACAGGTCATAGTGCTTGGGTGACAAATCCGCTGGCTCGGAGTGAAGTACATCAACTACGGGCAGCTTGTGATGCTGTTGTTGTCGGTGGAAATACTGTCAGGCAAGATAATCCGCAATTAACTAGCCACCAAAGTGGTTTGCATAATCCTCTACGAGTGGTCATGAGCCGAAGTCTCGATTTACCAGAAGTTGCCCACCTGTGGGAGATTGCCCAGGCTCCAACTTTGGTGTTAACAGAAGCTGGCGCTAATACAGATTTTCAATTATTTTTACGTGAAAAAGGCGTACAGGTGGTGGAATTGACTCCTCTGACACCTAGTAGCACAATGGCTTATTTATATGAGCGGGGTTTTTCGAGTATTTTATGGGAATGTGGTGGCATTCTGGCTGCAGCGGTGATCGCTGAAGGTGCTGTGCAAAAAATCTCTGCTTTTATTGCTCCGAAAATTATTGGTGGTAATAATGCGCCGACGCCGGTTGGGGATTTAGGTTTTACTAGTATGACTGAAGCACTAACCTTGGAACGGGTCAAAGTGCGTGTAATCGGTTCTGACTGCTTAATCGAAGGTTATTTACCAGAAAAAACTTAGCCTCAGATTTCAACTCATAACCCTGTCTTCTGCCAATTCGCGAATCAGAGGTAGTCGTGAACGGATATAATCTCTAAGAACGTGGGTTTGAGTCTGATCGAGCGCTGCTTCGATGGTGGTTTGATTCAGTAACCAAGCCACCAATCCCGCATCATCCAGTTTTAATAGCGTATTTGCGTGGGTTGTTTCGACTACAGACCACAGACGGCGCATGATGGTGGGAGTCATAACACCTCAATTTAACCTTTTCTTTAGCCTTCCTACAATACCTAATCTCCACCCGATTTTGGGCACAAGTAAACAAGATGATACAACTATTACTACTGGCTTAATAAAGCGATGGATAACTTGACAATGGAGAATAGGGGATTCGAACCCCTGACCTCTGCGGTGCGATCGCAGCACTCTACCAACTGAGCTAATTCCCCGTTTTTCTCTCAGCACAACTAAAATTCTTTTCTGAGAATTTAGCTCTCAAATCTTAATATTAGTAGCTCTTAATTGTAGCATTAACTTGCCTTAACCTGAGCAAGTTGGGTGAAAAATTCCTGGACTCGTTCTAATTCTAAATCGCAAAGGTAGTCTACAGTCCAATTTGCCAATCGCTGAATCATATGAAAAGGGTAAGTGTTGGCAACACCCACTACCTGCATGTTGGCGCGTTTGGCTGCTTGTATTCCTAAGGGTGTATCTTCAATCGCCAAGCACTCACGCGCTGTGAGATGAAGATCGGGATATTCTTGATTCAGACGTTGGACAGCGAAGCGATAACCATCTGGTTCCGGTTTACTGGTGGTGATGTCATCACCGGCGATTACGACTTTGAAGTATTGGGCTAAATTGGCTTTTTGAAGGACTAATTCAATTTCGGTACGGATCGCACTACTAACTATTGCTAATTTTATGTCTCGCGATCGCGCCTGAAATATCAAGTCATCCAATCCTGGATACAAAGGCAATTTTTCCAGCTTTGCGAGTATTTGGGCATAACTTTCAGCTTTACGATTGAGTAACTGCGTTAAGTAGGTATCAGTGACTACACGACCGCGACCGATCAAGATTTCTTGGAGACAGTCGCGATCGCTACGTCCTAAATAAATTCGGCTTAACTCGCTGGGTTTCATTACCAAATTTTCTGCGAGGAGAATTTCTGATAACAACTGATGATGGATTGCTTCATCTTTGATGATGACGCCATTAAAATCGAAAAGAATTGCCTTCAAACTCATGCCGTTACGCCAAAAGCGGGGGACCCTAAGTCCTGCAACTCATTATCTACCAAGTTAGGTGTATATTTCTGGATATTTTGGATTCGCGTTGCTTCAGCCACGGGAATTGGTTTGAAACCACTGGTAACTTGGTGAATCAAGTAAAAATCTTGAGTGTGTACCAACTCAAAACCTGCTTTACCCAGACTCCCATCCAAATTACCAGCAGCATACTCGCGGATATACGGTTCTTCAAAGACATTATTTAACCATTCTAACTGGCGGATAGTCTGTTGATTACCATCCAAAATCAGCACTTGACCACCGGGCTGTAACAGGCGAAAGCATTCCTCTATAATTGCTTGGGCTGTATGCTGAGGTGTTTCGTGAAATAATAAACTCGCTGTAACTAAGTCAAAAGAATTACTGGCAAAGGCAGTATTTTCCGCATTGCCATGTTGCCATGTAATATTTAAATTCGCTTCCGTCGCCTTATGTTCAGCCCTGACCAGCATATACGGTGATAAATCCAAGCCAATAACTTGCGCTTGGCTAAAAGCCTGTTTCAGCATCAACGTCGTCGAACCAGTTCCGCAGCCTAAATCTAGAATCCGACGCGGTTGTCCTTTGATATTGTCAATCAACGCCTGACGTACCCAAGTCTCGTTTGGAAGGAGCACATATTGAGTAATTGGGTCGTAGGATACTGCTGCACCATAATTGAGATAGCCGCCTTTGATGCCGTGGAAGTTTTGGCTGTAGTATGTGGGGATGTTGACTTGTGTTTGGCGGTAGCGATCGCTTTCTTTCTCCCAGTCAACACTTTCCGCATAACGCCGTAATTCTGGCTCATTAATCAACATACGCACTACAGGCGATAAAAAACGATCCCAAATTGTCTGTTCAGGTGCCATACGATAATGCTCTGATTTCTGTATTCTTCTATTGTTACAAATATTAATGTCGCAGACGAGTAATTCTGACCTCTCACCGCTGAGCTTGCCAACCTGTATTTTAAATACTACAATTATAATACACAAGTGAACTGCTCATCAATCATCAGCACTATTACAGTCTATTTTTAGTTACACACATTTATGCCCTACGAAAAGTTAGAAATTTCCACACCTGCACCAGTGCTATCTTGGGCAAATCACGCCCTTGGGTCAGAAGAAACCAAGATGGCAAAAAATGTCGCCTCCTTGCCCTTTGTGTTCAAACATGTTGCCCTCATGCCTGATGTACACTTAGGCAAAGGTGCACTAATCGGCTCAGTAGTTGCAACTAAAGACGCAATTATTCCGGCGGCTGTGGGCGTGGATATTGGTTGCGGTATGAGTACCATTAAAACCCCATTTACGAGCGCTCAACTCGAAGGTAAGTTAAAGCAAATTCGCTTAGATATTGAAGCGGCAATCCCTGTCGGATTCAATGAAAACAAAGAAGTCGAAAAATCTGTTACCAATTGGCAAGGCTGGCAAGATTTCAAAGATCTGCATCGCGGGGTGCAAAAACTAGAAAGCAAAGCGATGAAACAATTGGGTTCTCTCGGATCAGGAAATCACTTTTTAGAAGTTTGCCTCGATACAGAGAACTTTGTTTGGTTGATGCTGCATTCTGGTTCGCGTAACATCGGCAATATGTTGGCGCAGAATCACATTGGTACTGCCAAGAATTTGGCAAAGTTAGCAGATGTTAGTTTACCTGACCAAGACTTAGCTTACTTTGTCGCTGGGACACCAGAATTTGCCGATTACTGGCGGGATTTGCAGTGGGCGCAGGACTACGCGCGGTTTAATCGCGATGTGATGATGGCGCGGTTCAAGCGGATTATCGAAAAGCACTTAGCTGGTGGTAAGCCGACAAAGCCTTTATTATCGGTGAATTGCCATCACAATTATGCTGAGAAAGAAGTGCATTTTGGCGAGGATGTATATGTAACGCGCAAAGGCGCAGTCCGGGCGCGGGAGGAAGATTACGGAATTATTCCTGGTTCAATGGGTGCAAAATCATTCATTGTCAAGGGTAAAGGTAATCATGACAGCTACTGTTCTTGTTCCCACGGTGCTGGGCGCTTGATGTCGCGGAATAAAGCCAAGAATGTTTACACACTTGATGATTTGCTTGAGCAAACTAAAGGTGTAGAGTGTCGTAAAGACGAGGGTATTCTGGATGAAATCCCTGGTGCTTACAAGCCGATTGAGGAAGTCATGAATAACCAATCTGACCTTGTGGAAATTGTGGCAACCCTGAAGCAAGTTGTATGCGTGAAGGGATAATATATAGGCTCGTAGTTGCGCTTTAGCGCTAAAGCGCAACTACAAACCAAGAGTGATTTATTTCCACCTACCCACTTAAAGGAGGCTTCGCGCGTGGTTCAAGCACCGGAAAAAATACTTACTCTCGAAGAGTTTCTGAAATTACCAGAAACCAAACCAGCCAGTGAATACATCAATGGTCAAGTTATCCAAAAACCTATGCCACAAGGGAAGCACAGCAAGTTACAAGCTAGACTGGTCATTACCATTAATCATCTGGTAGAAGAACCGCAAATTGCCCAAGCTTTCCCAGAATTGCGGTGTACCTTTGGCGGACGGTCAATCGTGCCAGATGTAGCTGTGTTTACCTGGGAGAGAATACCCGTTGATGAGAATGGAGATATTGCCAATGTATTCCCATCTGCACCCGATTGGACAATTGAAATTCTCTCTCCAGACCAAAACCAAACCAAAGTAACTAATAATATTTTGCATTGTCTCAATCACGGTACCCGATTAGGTTGGCTGATTGACCCAGAAGTACGAGGCGTGCTGGTTTTTCCACCTGGGGAACAACCGAGACTATTAGACAAAGAAGACGAGTTGCTACCAGTTCCTGACTTTGTAGAATTGCGGCTGACAGTGGGTGATTTATTTGGCTGGTTGAAGCTCAAAAGCAAAAGCTAATTTCATACCAAAGCACCACCACAGCTAGAACCACTCCCTGCAGTACATCCGTAGCAATAAGCTGCAGTTTTTATCTCGTGAATCAAGTCCAAATTTCCAACTTCTAACAATTTAGCAACGGTAAGTTTTTCACCTGTTGGTGCTAAGGCTGGCAAAAGCATCATTTGATTAAAGTCGCAATCATACACATTGCCAAGATAATCAATTGAAAGTTCTTCCCGACACATTAAGTGCTCTACCGTACCAGGATTAAAATGCGACTCTAAAAATCGTAAGTAGGGAGCGTGTAATTGCTTACGTTCTAGATGCATTTTTGTCCTACCCACTGGTAAGTTAGTGATGGTGAATAGGTTGTTAAACTTAATTCCGAAATGTTCCGTTAAGAACATTTTATAATCTTGCTCTAGCTGAAGCTGCTCAGGTGCGAGGGAGAATTTTTCACTCGTTGGGAGTGGCGGATTGTAGACCAAATCTATAATTAAATTTGGATCTTTGCCATAACCTAACTGATTTAGCCATTGCAGAGCTTGGATCGATTCATCAAAAACCCCGCTACCACGCATTTTATCGACATTATCAGCTAAATAGCACGGGAGTGAGGCAACAACTCTGAGCTGATGTTTAGCAAAGTATTCTGGTAAATCACCAAAGCCATCGACAAAATAAATCGTCAAGTTAGACCGGACAATCACCTGTTTACCATTTTCCCGCGCCGCCTCAACTAGCTGCTTGAAACCATAATTCATTTCTGGCGCACCACCAGTCAAATCCACAGTCTGAATCTGGGGAAATTTGTGAATTACTTGAATTAACTGTTCGCAAATTGGGAGTGAAAGTTCCTCCGTTCGTTTTGGTCCGGCATCTACGTGACAATGACTACAAGCAAGGTTACAGCGCTTACCCAGATTGATTTGCAAAACAGTGATTTTCTGCTTGGTGAAAGGTTTACCAAGCTTGTCGTGAAAAGGTGTGATTGTTGGCTGGATCATTTTTATTTAACAGCAACCGCCGCCGTCATAATGCCAAGTTGAATCTGTGACTATTACACCAGTATGTGCTTCCAGGTTAGCAGCGGTTTTATCACATACAGCAACAGGGATACCTTTCTGAAGAATATGACCAGCTAAATCATCAAAAAACGGTTCTGCACCAGCATAGATTGCTGTTTTACCAGTGAAGATACAAGCACCATCTTCAGGAATTGGCACTTTAAAAGCTACAGAATCGAGACTTTCTAACAACAGATGTTCAGGAATGTTGTATGTCTGAGAATCTAACAGCCGATAAGGACGACGCACTCGGATTTCTACTTGGCCAAAGCCAGCATTGACAATTCGCTGAGTGTAATCTTCATAAGTGAGTGCGCCGGATAGACACATGGCGCGTAAGCGGTCATCTTGTTGTAAATGTAAAGGAACTGGGCGAGTAGCAATAGGATCGCTCATTTGTAGGCGTCCACCCGGTTTTAACACTCGATATGCTTCTTTTAAAGCCCGAGTTAAATCTTCAGGTTCAAAGATGTTAAACAGACAATTCTGGGCGACAACATCAATGGAAGCATCAGGGACGGGTAAGTTAAAAGCGTCACCTTCGCGAATCTCTACGAAGCTGGTATCAAACCAGGTATTGTCTCTAGCCGCCATTTCCAGGTTACGTGTAGCAGCTTCTCGCATTGCTGCAACCGGATCGACGGCAATTACACCGCTGGGACGACGGGAAAAATAAGCAAATTGTAAAGCTTCTAAACCACCACCAACGCCAACATACAATACGGTTGGTTGGTTCATCAGTTCGTTAGGGTGGACAGTGGTACCACAGCCATAGTTCATTTCCTTCATTAGCAACGGAATATGAAGTCCTGGCATTTGCAAAGGGGTGCTTTGAACGCAACACAGCCCTACATCTGGTGTTTGGGCGACTTCACTGTAAAATTGCGCTGCAGCTTCGAGATAGGTCATTGTACTTGTTGATTCGTCTGTGTATTAGGTCAGTCGCGCGATGTCCCTAAAGGATCAAGCATTTTGTGCGTACCGTAAGGTCGGCGAAGCCATCGCGATTCCTATCTCTAGTTTGCCTCTTTGATGCGACCATAACTTATAACAACAGACTTAATTTTATAATTAGCCTCTGCTTTAGCAATAAGCTGTGATGTCTTCGCCACATTCATCGGCAAGATAGCATAAAGCTTTAAAGCGCAGTGTAACTACTTCTTCGTAGAGAGGATTTAACTTACACAGAGGTGGAATAGTGAAGATAGTTTTACCAAAGAATTTGATTTCTCGTGCAAAAGGACAGCGAGACGGAATCATTTGGCATAGGAAACGAGCTGATTTTGCATCGCGGATTTCTCTGGTTTCTAACCACTGACGGAGTGGAAAGAGGATATCATTTTTGCTTTGGTTCTGAGTTAAGCATGTCATATGATTTACCTGATGATTGCTGGTTTGGTTGGGTTTCACCCTTGAATACCATTTAATAGGGTGACTTGTTTGTGCTTATGCAGTGTGTATATTTGTAATGTACCCAGATGATAGCGATCGCACCTCATCCTCCTGACTCACCCGATGGAATGATTTTAGCGTTTTTTTGTGGCTATACTCGCTTTTAAGTGTTTACCGAGCCATTAATATATTATCTGCTAGCAATAAGGCGGACTTATTAACTGATGCTTGGCTTAGCTACTGTTTTTACTAAGGAATATCTTAAGTGTGAAGATTGTACAAGAGGTCTTATTGATCAGTCATGGTAGTTTTGAGCAGTCCCAAGACTGGGTGACTATTCAACAGGAGATTCGCAGTGCGATCGCGTTAGTGGTCTGGCCAACAGGCGCATCAAGTTTTACAATCAATCCAACACCACACGGTAACGGTGTAAAGCCGCTGAAAAATGCTTGTGTAGTTGCTTTAAAAGAAAACTTTGGTTGGCAACTAGAAACTAAAATCACATATGCCACTCGTTCGCCTGGACGAGTAGATGCGACAAAAGTCCTAGATAAACATTTATTTGCCCTCGAATGGGAAACTGGAAATATTTCATCCAGCCACCGGGCGGTGAATAAATTAGTGCTGGGGTTATTGAGAGGCGTTTTTTTGGGTACAGCCTTAGTACTGCCTAGTAGAAAACTTTACTCTTATCTTACTGACAGAATTGGAAACTATGAAGAATTAGAGCCTTATTTTGATGTGTGGCGGGCAGTAAATATCACTGAAGGATTTCTGGCAATATTTGTGGTTGAACATGATGCAATAGATATCGACGTACCAACAATTGCCAAAGGAACAGATGGTCGAGCTTTAATTTAAAAATCTCAATCGGCAACTCACAACTCTATTTGTAAGAAAATAAATCCAACTGTGTAGAATCTTGTGCTGCAACTTTGATTTTTTTCTTTCCTCTTGCTGATTCCCATTCTTCCATTTTGCCATTTGCCAAATCCGTTAGTCGCTTCACTGCTGGCTGTACATCACCAATCTCTGTACCTAACCAATATCGGTGTAGCTTCTCGGCAGCATAAAATGTAGTCCCAGATCCTCCAAATGGATCAATTACAATCTGCCCTGGATTTGATGCCATTGCAATAATACGTTCTAACATAATTGGAGCCAATTCATTCGCACCCCTTTTTTTATGCTGACGATGGCGTACTGGTGGGATATCACTCCAGATTTCCTCGATTTCAGTCCACAACGTTTCTTCAGTGTTCTCACTAGTTGCATCTTCCCAGACTTCTTCTGGGCTATCCCAAACATCCATTAAATTGATCCCTTGAGGATTTAGTTTTTTGCGGTGTCCGCCGTAATCTCGGATTTCGCCGCTACAGTGCCGGCAAAGTTGAATAGGTGTATAAACTTTATTAAAAACGCTTGGTTCTCCTTTGGGGTAATACAGCAAGGCATAGTGAGCCGGAGACATGCGTTTACCGCGCGGAAAAGCTTTCGGCATTCTACACGCAATCCAATGGCGAAAAAGCATCTCTTTTTGATTCAGATACGCACCGTATTCTATACACCATTTAGGTAAGTTAAAAATGAATAAACTACCTCCAGGCTTCAAAACACGAACACTCTCACTTAACCAAAGTTTTGACCAGGCAAGATACTCCTGCGATGGACAATTATCGTCAACACCTTTACCATAATCTTTGCCTAGGTTGAAAGGTGGATCGGCAAAAACAACATCAATACAAGCATCAGGAAGAGAATTTAAAAATTTTAAACAGTCTCCCTGATAGAGAATGCCATAATCGCTTTGATGAGCTTCAACTAATTCTTGATTCGTAATTGTTAAAGGTGATATAAAACGCATAGGCAGCATCAGAATATCTCGGCTTCATTAATATCAATTCAAATATTATAAATTATATTTATCATGCCAAGATTGAATAATAGTATTTTTATAGATAATTTTTAATTGCCAATATATTTATTTATATAACATCCTGTTTTGATGCCTGTATATAGCAGAAGTAATTTATACCAAATATGTATGAAGCGCTTACAGTATCTAGGGAAAATTAGCACAAATATACTAATTACAATCCTGATAAAAAGCGCATTCTCATATATAAATGCAGATAATATTAAATAATTATGAAAGCGCACTTTGAAGTTATGTGCGATTATCTTGAATACTGAGATATTTGTATACAGATGCCACTAAGCATAATTCAGGTTTGTTGTTGGCAAGAATGATTTGACATCAAGGTTGCTTTTGCGCTCAAATTAATGATCGCATAAAAACGCGAGTGCGTGTCCACAGAGCATAGGAATGGAGCATTTTGCGAAAAATGCGACTGGGGCAAATTTCCAGTAGTCATCAGGAGTTGATTCCTGGTTGTCAGATTTTACTTAAATACCGAAGATGAAGGCTTTGTTAATAATTAATACAAAGTTGTGAGTACTTTGGAGAAAACCTGCCCGACTAGGTTAAGAAAAGTTAAGTAATTTGGTACTGATGTCAAGTCCAATCCAGGTATCACCGTCCAAAAGTCAAATTTACGTAATTTCACCGCCATAACCACGTAAAATAAATGAAAGTTATCCTAAGATACAAAGTATTTTTGAGTAAACTCAATACAATAGGCTGTGATAAATTTCTCAGTAAGTTGCACACATCCCCTCAAGGTATAGCATTGAGTAGATGAGCATGATAACTTGTTGAAGCTAAACGAATTAGGAGTTTTCATGACGGAGCCACAGTCAGCTGCCACCCCGATGAATGCCGCGTCTATTCCAATGAATAGCATCAAATCGGCGTCAACTCCGATGAATAACAGAACATCCGCGAGTCTGACAAAGTCGATTCTCAGTGTTGACTTGGGTCGTACATCCACTAAAACCTGTGTATCGCGCGAACCCAACAATGTGATGTTCATTCCCGCCAACGTGAAGCAAATGTCAATGGAACAGGCTCGCGGCGGTGTTTTTGAATCTCGCACCTCTGACACATTGTTAGATTTGTGGTTGGAATATCAAGGAAAAGGTTACGCCGTTGGTCAGCTTGCAGCAGATTTTGGGGCTAATCTCGGAGTTGGTCAATCGAAAGTCGAAGATGCGCTAGCAAAAGTTTTATCTTGTGTCGGGTATTTCAAACTCAAAGATGATATCTCGATCGTTTTGGGTCTGCCTTACCATTCCCACGAGCAGTTTGAGCGCGAAAAATCCCAGATGACTGGTCTATTAACTGGACCTCATATTATGAGTTTCCGGGGTGAGTCAGTATCTGTAAACATCACCAAAGTTTGGGTCATGCCTGAAGGATATGGCAGCTTGATGTGGTGTGAATCCCAACCCAAAAAACCACAAACTCCAGACTTTACCAAAGTATCTGTCGGAATTGTGGACATTGGACATCAAACCACAGACTTGTTGATGATCGATGGCTTTCGGTTTGCCCGCGCAGCTTCTCAGAGTGAAGCCTTTGCGATGAGCCAGTTTTACGAACTAGTAGCATCCGAAGTTCCCGGATCTGATAGTCAATCGCTGTCGTTGATTAGTGCAGTCAACAAAGCCAAAGGCGATCGCTTTTATCGTCCAAAAGGTGCGCTAAAGCCGACCAATTTAGACGATTTTCTGCCTAACCTCAAAGAACAGTTCTCGCGGGAAATTTGCAGCCGCGTCCTCGCCTGGTTGCCAGAACGAGTCACTGATGTACTGATCACTGGTGGTGGCGGTGAATTTTTCTGGGAAGATATTGAGCGTCTACTCAAAGATGCCAAAATTAATGCCCACTTAGCTGCACCATCTCGGCAAGCTAATGCCTTAGGACAGTATATTTATGGAGAAGCACAATTAGCTGCCAGCCGCTCCTCTAGACCTTAAAACCAATGTTGCCCTGGTCGAAAAAGTTAACAAAATCGGTCACTTTTA
>JBBQRU010000006.1:0-69407 GCA_038214545.1 Cyanophyceae cyanobacterium
TAACTGCTGCTCCCATAGGTCTAGGGTTTCCGGCGTGGTAATTGCAGCAGCCGGACCATCTACTAGTTCATCTGTTCGACGACACCAAGCATAAATTGCCCAAATGGCTGGACGCTTTGCCTTGCTCATCAATAGAGTCGCGAGGTAAAACGTCTTGGCATACTTTGCCGTAAATTGGCGACAAAGTCGATATGCATCATCTACAGAGGCCAGCTTTCTCATGCACGGGGGGGATTTAGGCAGTTGCAGCATTCGTTGCAGGCTGGAAGGTTGGTATTTGCTGTTTATGCGAATTTACTTCTGGGTAAGCTTCGGCGATAGCCTGCGCTGTCAGCTTACCAGAAAGTACGGCACCTTCCATACTCGCAAGGTAACGTTGCATGGTGTAATCACCTGTCAGATAGAAGTTACTGATAGGAGTTATTTGAGACGAACGGTATTGTTGGCGTCCGGGAGTGGCTTTATATACTGAGCATGGTGTCTTCACCACATGATATTTCCGTAATTGAGCATCTTTAAATAGCTGCAACATCTTGGGATCAGCCCCAAAAAATCTGTGCAACCCAGTTTCGTACCAGTCACCATCTTTGTCTTTCCATGCTGCCACTTTGCCACCTAGAACGTCCCGGCATTCTGGGACAATCGGTGTGTGACCGGCATCGGTGAGATATTTAGCACAGGATAGTCCTGCTAGACTTGCTCCCGCGATCGCTACTCGCATTTAACTTACTGCTCTTTTAAAGATTAATTTTTTCAGCGTATTGCCGATTTTATTATACGTTGCAATCTGTTACATTTAGCAGAATGTTCCTGAATTTAGACAAACTCGCCTTTGGCAACTAAAATCACCTTCCCGCCTACCAACACATCGATTTCAGCATTTTTTCTTTGGGCTTGCAATAACAGCAAAGATGGTCTACCAATCTCATATCCCTGTTCGACACGCAGCGAAATTGCGTCTTGACCGAAATAGGCATATTCAACGAGATAGCCTGCCAAACATCCGTTAGCACTGCCTGTTGCCGGATCTTCAGGTATGCCAGCATCGTCCGCAAAAACGCGCACGCTCAAATTGTTTTCTTTGTGGTATGTCTCTGGGCAAAAGATCAAAATCAATTTAGCACTCGTTGTCGCAATTAATTCGTAGTATGCATCTTTATTTACTTTGCTGCGCTTCAGAGCACTATGAGTTTTTAAAGGGACAATAATGAACGGAGTGCCAGTTGACACTGATTGAATCGGATACCGAGCATCAAGGTCTTCTAGTTCTAACCCTAGTACATTTGCTAATGTCTCGGTAGCAAATGTAGATGCAAACACAGGTGGTAACTGTTTCATCCACAGCCATTCGACGGCATCATTTTTGTAATTGAGGGTGACAGGTATTTCTCCAACCCGGAGATTTAAAATTATTTCTGTAACTGGCTGTTTAATCACTTCCTGTCCGAGGACGTAGGCAGTTCCCAAGGTGGGATGTCCGGCAAAAGGTAGTTCTTGGTTGGGAGTAAATATCCGCACATCATAACTTCCGCTACTGCCATCGGATCTTATAAATGTGGTTTCGGAATAATTGATTTCTTTAGCCAGACACTGCATTTCCTCAGTTGAGAGTACGGATGCGTCAGTAAAGACTGCTAATTGATTGCCGGTATATTTTGTCTCAGCAAATACGTCAACGATGTAATAAATGAGATTTTTCATATGTTCTTAACAATTGTTTTTACACTTTTAAGCTTTGCTTGTGCGGCTCAAAAAACTTCAGTGATTTAAGTCACAAGCATTATAAAAATATAATATATCCGGGGTTCCTCACAATCGTAAAAGATTTTAATTTGCTTATTGTTGAGTAACAGTATATGATTAACTGCTGTTTGGGATCGCCTGACAGGAAGCTTCTATGCAACAGTAGATATTTGCTGCAACGATGTCATACGCTTTTATTTCGGTTGATAAATTTTCTGTTTATTCACCGAATCATTCCACTGCAAGTGGTGCAAACACTCTTATATTACCTGCCCATGTTGTTTTTTGGACTTGTTTGGGTTACGTCCTGGATTAACTGTATTTTGTCCTCTGCTCAAAGCTTGCCACCTAATATGGCATCAAAGCTTTTTTCCACAGGAGTTTCAGTTAATGTAGGCATGGCTAATAAACATTACTTCTTTTTCGCTCCGCCACATCAGCGCCAAGAAGTCACAAATCCTGTTCTACCAACATTGATCAATTGGGATTGGCTAAATCATGGACAGCATTCAACAGCAGTCAAGCCTACACCTCCATCTGTAAAGGCTTTAGACAATAATCATGATTTGCTGTGTTCCACAACTCTTGCAAATCCATCGCCCCCGATTGTGACCAATTCAGCCAGCACTCCTTTCACAGCAGCGCTTGAAACCACAGCTAACCAAGATTTTTTGCCGAACAGAATTTTGCGCTCAATCTCAAATTTATTCGGCTTCTCTTGGAACAACAGCGGATCGCAGAATGGCTATGTATCACTACCTGTAGTCGTAGTTCACCGCGAGTCAGATAAATTTGAAGTCTGGGTCAACAAGCGATTAATCGCCGCTTTACCGGACAAACTCCAAGCCAAGGCGCTACAACAGCAGTTGAGCGAACTGTTAAAAATTCCCCACTTTAGTGCGGCAGATTTACATCCAGCTTTAGTAAACAAAACACCAGTGGCGATGCTGGGAAATCGTCTGTTGTTTAACATTGAAGCCGAATCTCCACAAGCTGAGCGTAGCCGTCATTTATTGGCGATTGATTGGATGAATAATCTCCGCCAAGCTTTAGGCGCACCAGCGCTCAAGCTAGTGGAAGCACAGTTACAAATGTATGCTCTAGCACCAACAACTGGTAAAATTTCTGGTCTAGCTTCTTGGTACGGCCCCTATTTCCAAGGTCGCTTAACTGCCACAGGTGAGACTTTTGACCAAAATGAATTGACAGCCGCTCATCCTTCGTTGCCTTTCCATACTTACTTGCAGGTGACTAATTTACAAAGTGGCGATGCGGTGATTGTTCGCGTTAACGATCGCGGTCCTTACATTCCGCCAAGAAGTTTGGATTTATCCCGTGAGGCGGCTCGCTGCATCAATAGTGAGAAAAAAGGCGTGATTAATTATGAAGCTGTGATCATGCGATCGACAATCCCCGGTGGACAAAATAATCCGCCTGTGAAAGTGTCGAACTTTTAAAAAAGTGTTCGTAGTTATGGTGTAGCTACGAATACTTTATTGCATTGCCTGCCATTGACTGTAAGGGATTACCCCTGCCTCGGGACAAGGCTCCTGTGGCAACATTGCCAGGTATTCTAGCAAATGTCCATCAGGATCTGTGAAATAGAGAGAAATTGCGGGCATCCATCCGATGACAACAGGCTCTTCCGTAGGTTCGCCGTAAAAGCCTTTGGGAACAACACCAATGGCTTTCAATGCAGACGGAGCGGCAAGAATTTGCTCAACCGTACTTGTAAATGCTAAATGCAGACGCATTCCGTTTGGAGCGTCGCCCACCTCCCATACACCTAGCATCGCCTGTCCACGTCCTCCGATCCAGAAGAAAGCAACGCGACGCTCAGGCAGAAGATAAGCTAGTTCAAGCCCAACGATGTCTCGGTAGAAGGCAACTGAGGTGGCTAAATTTCTGACTGTTAGGTGAGTCTCAAAGAGACTCTGAATCGAAACTCCCATAACAAAAACCTCAACTACGCACAGCGCAATCGTTCAGTTGTTGATCAAGCTGGAATGATTTCATTGTAATCCTCTTGAGCAGTAGGCGGCATACTGTAATGAGCCGGGATAAACTAAGAGTTTTCTGTCTTAACTCATTTTCCGGTAAGGAACATGCCGAAACATGTCAGATTTGCAAGACTTTCAAGCACAAGTAACAGCCGATGGTTCTTTGACATTGTTTTCTCCCGAGTTTGGAGAAACTTTCCACAGTCATTATGGAGCACGTCAAGAAAGTTTTTTAAAGTTTATTGCCCCAACTCAACTAGCGGATCAAGCCCAGAAACCTCAATTGCGACTTTTGGATATCTGTTACGGACTCGGGTATAATACCGCAGCAGCGTTAGAGACAATTTGGTCAGTAAATCCTAATTGTCGCGTGGAAGTGATTGGTTTAGAACTTGATGTATCTGTACCGCAAGCCGCGATCGCTCATAATTTCTTTGACAACTGGAACAGCCAATATCTAGAAATTCTCACTCAGTTAGCCACCAAGCAGCAGGTATGCACAGACAATATCGATGGAAAATTGCTGCTAGGCGATGCGAGGGTGACACTCCAACAAGTTTACCAATCTGGATTTCAGGCGGATGCAATTTTTCTCGATCCTTTTTCACCTCCATCATGTCCACAATTGTGGACAAAAGAATTCATCAGTGTTGCCTCTCAATGTTTACACGTAAATGGATCGTTAACTACATATTCTTGTGCTGCTGCTGTGCGGACAGCCTTACTTGCAGCTGGGCTACAAATAGCTTCCACATCACCCTTAGGAAGGCGAACGCCCGGTACTGTAGCACGTCACTCTTTTGTGACCACAGCTTCTGACTCCACTTCTTACCTCCCTCTGAAGCAAAAAGAAATTGAGCATTTATTAACTCGTGCGGCGATTCCTTATCGCGACCCGCAACTCAAAGATCTTCCAAACGTTATTTTGCAACGAAGAATCAAGGAACAACAAACAACTTCCAATGAACCTACGTCTCAATGGCAAAATCGTTGGATGTACCTTAAACGCTGAGCTTGCAGGCGTAACAACATATTGTTATACACACGCCTTCACAGACATTCATGCGATCATCTTTCTTTCAACCGCATAATCCAACTCTCGTTTAAGGGCTATGTGAACAAAATTTTAGCTCACTTTGAGTAAGTCTTTCTCTTGTTTAGCTAAAACAAAAGGAGATTCTATATATATTAGCCAATTTTCATCGATACATGTCATGCTTGAATCAAATATGAGTGTTAGCTCAGCAATTTCTTGATTTTCTTCATTAGGAAATGAAGTGCTTTCTTGAGCAGATATTGAAGCTTTCAGCAAAAAGTTCAGCGTAATCCAGCGAGTTGCCTCAATCTTTTTACCTTCTATACCTAGGGAACTACTAATAAACTCTGCATTGATAGGGGTAATGAACTGGATTTCATCATAAAATGTATCTTCATCTTGGTATCCTATCACCTTATAATTACAAGCTTGAAGATGGCTCTCTACTAGCAGATTTAGGTCTAAATTTTCTAAAATCTCCGCATATTCGTGCCAAATTGGGTGATTGTCTAAATTGAACGCCATCTTGTTTGCTCCTTATTTTTTATTAGTTACTTTGCCTGGAAAGTGTAAAATGCCATTCAGCATCTTTCCATGAAAACGATAATGTGATAATTTTTTGCCCAAGGCTTTTGACTTAAAATCAAATCCAGGTTCTTCAGAACGAACTAAACCTTGATGTCCTTGGGGAGGTACTTCACCTTTGTCTATAGCTCTGATATGATTTCCATCTCTATCCTTAGTTTTACCAAGTAGGATTTGTTTGTTACTAAAAGTAACTAGCATAACAGCCTTTGTTTGATAAACGGTATCAGGCTGTATTTCTTCCCAAGATAGGGGTAGCGTTTCTACTTCATTTTCATTCGTGAGCGAAATTTTCTCTTGAATGTATGATTTGAGTTCAGTAGCTTCTCTTGTTACTTGCTTAAACTCCTCTTCAGCAATCTCATAGTAATCAGTAGCTTCGGCTGCTATATTTTTTACATTTTCGCATTTATTTTGAAGTTGGTTGAGTGTACTTTCATATTCATCCAATTTATAGGTAAATTTTGCTACTAGTTCGCCAGTTATCATAAGCTGACGCAGGATATCTAGCAAGTTTCGCACTTCATTTAATGCTATTTCGGCTTGACTATATCCTGGAAGCATTGGTGTCGTCTTTTGTGACCTGATTTGTATTTGCGATCGCGCTCATTTTTATCAGATCCCAGTGTAAACTCGATAGCTTGACAATATTCTAGATTAAGATTGTACTGAAAATGTTCGTCAAAGAAAAACCTGACATAGCTGAGTATTATTTCTAAATCCCATGACTTTTGCCAATTACCCATTGACGCCGGAAGAAGCGAGCTAAATCTGACTCTTCTAAAGGTAAATAAATAGGGCGTCCGTGAGGACAGGTACGAGGATGGCGAGTTCTTTGCCATTGGTCGAGTAAGGTTTGCATTTCTTCTAAACTTAGAGGTTTACCGTTACGGATGGCGCTACGACAGGCGACAGCAACTTGAGCCGTTTGCATGTCGCCACCTAAACTGAGTTCTAATAAAGCTTCTTTGCGATCTTCCCGGTGTTGTAGCATGGCGGGAATGGTACGGACTACCCACACTTGGTCGCCAAATAGTTCGATATCTAAGCCGATGCGTTGTAGCTGCGCTACTTGATCGGTAGATAATTGCTGTAGGAGGATGGGAGTTTCTGTGGTGACTAGTTGCCAAGCATCGCTCAATTGCTCATATAAAACTCGCTCATGAGCAATGTGCTGTTCCACTAACCAAATTCCGCCTGCATGTTCCGCCACAATGTAAGTATTTTGCACTTGGGCGATCGCTTTGAGGAAGGGAGTGGGGGAGGGGGGGAGTGGGGGAGGGGGGGAGACGGTGCGGTTGAGGGTGTAGGGGGCGGTTTCTTCGGCGGCTTTGAATAATTTGCCGATGCGGGAGTTGTGGAGTGTTTCGGGAAGATGCTCTGTATTTAAGTGTAAGGCTTGATTGATGGCACTGGAGATTTGCTCTTGCCAAGAACTCAGGGAGTGGAGATAAATTTCGGCTTTGGCTGGATGACGGTTCCAGTTGATTTGGTCGGGGGGAACGGCTAGGTGGAGAAAACAAACTGGGTAGCGATCGCGTGGTAATGTCCTGGCAAATGCTGCCAAAATTGTGTGTTCAAGTTCCGGCGATTTCACCATTCTGCCATTCACTGCTACCCGCACCCAATCAGGACGATGGCGGTGACAGCGGTCGGGTAATCCGAGGACGAGGGAAAGTCCGGAGTGGGGATGTAGGCGGGTTTCAGCCTCTGGGGGGAGCTGTACTTGGAGTTGTTGTAAGTCGTTGGCGCAAACTTGGCGGAGAAATTGTGGTAATAATTGTTGTGTAGTCGCCGATGGACTGATGGCAAACCATTGGCGATCGTTTTGCCAAACTTGCCAAGTGACATGAGGATGACAGAGAGCGATTTGTTGAATTGTCTCTTGTACCGCTTTCATTTGCCCTTTGATTGAGGGTAATCCTTGACGGCGTTCTGACCAGTTAGCAAATAAATTTGAGACAGTGACAACTGTACCAGGAGCGATCGCTGCTGTCT
Organism: Cyanophyceae cyanobacterium; assembly: GCA_038214545.1. Lineage (GTDB taxonomy): Bacteria > Cyanobacteriota > Cyanobacteriia > Cyanobacteriales > Nostocaceae > JBBQRU01. The sequence continues at coordinate 7,363 of JBBQRU010000006.1, forward strand.
CTACAGTTGCAGCTTTTCCGTCACAATCATAAACTACGTGCCAGCCTGATGCTGTGGTTGTGCGGCTCAAGATTTCCAACTCTGCCAAAGTTGTTAAACTATGTAAAGCTTCACCACGAAACCCCAAACTGGTAATCTTCCATAAATCTTCACAATTGCGGATTTTACTAGTAGTGTGGGCGGAGGCGGCTTGCTCTAGGTCTACTGCATTCATCCCGCAGCCATTATCTGCCACACGGACTCGCCAGAGTTCGGGCCAGAGAGAAACTACAATCCGTGTCGCACCTGCATCCAGAGAGTTTTCGACTAATTCCCGCACGACAGCAGCTAAAGAGTCAATTACTTCTCCCGCCGCAATCAGATGCACTACTTCTGATGGTAAAGGTTGAATTGCTGTTGCCATAAAGTCTATTTTAAACTGAATTGGCAATCTCTCATGCTGTTTCGAGTTGAATACCGGAAAAATACCGGGCAACTACTTAATCGCGGAGCCATCAATCATCGATAACGATCTGACATTACTCGTAAAATCACATACGTACTATAATTAAAACACGACTCCTGACCTAGCAGTGTTACGGAGTAATTTATAACAGATAATGTGACAGTTGTAAGTTATAAAAAAATATCATTGTCAAAAAATATTTGCCGATTATAATGAGTAATTGAAAACACACGAACCTAATAGTTAGAGATTTATTTCGGTGATTGTACTGAATCAATTTCTCATATTTTAAATTATGACTAATCAAGCCACTGAAACTATCAAGCTGCCTCAGTCTGATGAAGCGATTCCAGAAGTACAATATATTACAGATAACAATTGCCTACTAGCGATCATTATCTCGGCTAATTTCGACAGACCAGGAATTCACTTTTTCACCCCAAACGATCTTTCTCAACAGTTAGCTTATATGAAGCATTCGACGGGAAAGATCATTGAACCGCATGTTCACAATCCAGTTTCGCGGGAGGTGTTTTTCACCCAAGAAGTGCTATTGATTAAAAAAGGTAAACTCCGCGCCGACTTCTATAACGAAAAGCAACAATATCTAGAAAGCCGGGTCATCGCGGCTGGAGATGTGATTTTGTTAGTTGCTGGCGGTCATGGCTTTGAAGTCATCGAAGAAGTGGAAATGATTGAAGTCAAGCAAGGACCTTATGTTGGCGAACTTGACAAGACTCGGTTCACAGGTATTTGTACAAAGTAATTAAGTAGCGAAAATGAGTGAACCAATTCCCGTTAATCAGCCTTTATTAGACGGTAAAGAACGACAATATCTCAATCAGTGTATTGATGAAGGCTGGATTTCTTCGGAAGGACCATTTGTGTCCAGGTTTGAGCAAGAAATTGCGGCGCGTGTGGGTCGTAAACATGGCATTGCTGTTTGTAATGGTTCTGCTGCTTTAGATGCAGCTATCGTCGCCTTGGGAATTGGACCTGGAGATGAGGTAATTTTACCAACTTTCACCATCATTTCTTGTGCTGCTGCTATCGTTCGCGCTGGTGCTAAACCTGTGGTTGTGGATTGCGACGCGCAAACTTGGAATATGGATACCCAGAGTGTGGAGGCAAAAATTACGCACCAGACAAAGGCAATTATGGTAGTCCATATTTATGGTTTACCAGTAGATATGACGCCGATTTTATTGTTAGCAAAGCAATATAATTTGCAAGTCATTGAAGATGCGGCGGAAATGCATGGACAAACCTATCAAGGTAAACCCTGTGGTAGTTTTGGGGACATCAGCACATTTAGCTTCTACCCGAATAAACACATCACTACTGGTGAAGGCGGGATGATTGTTACGGATGATGACAATTTAGCTGAACGTTGTCGTTCTTTGCGAAATTTATGCTTTCAACCACAACAGCGCTTCATTCATGAAGAAATTGGTTGGAATCTTCGCATGAGTAATCTCCAAGCTGCAATCGGGGTAGCGCAACTCGAACGTTTAGATGAGTTTGTGACGCGCAAAAGACACATGGGTCAACGGTACACAGAATTATTGGCTGATGTTCCGGGCTTGCAATTACCTGTTGTTTCGACTCATTATGCAGAAAATATTTATTGGGTATATGGGATAGTTTTGGATGATGAAGTTCCGTTTGATGCGAAAGAGGCGATGAGGCGGTTAGCTGAGTCCAAAATTGGCACCAGACCATTTTTCTGGTCGATGCACGAACAACCTGTATTGCATAAAATGGGATTTTTGGAAAACGAATCTCACCCAGTTGCGGAACGTATCGCCCGCCGAGGTTTTTACATTCCCAGTGGAATGGCTTTAACTGACGCCCAGATAGAAAGAGTCGCCCAAGTAGTCAAAGAAGTGTTGAAATACTAATGATTTCGGTTATTATCCCCACACTAAATCGGTGTTCAACTCTGAGTGTGGCGTTGAAGTCGCTTGTTGCTCAAATATCTGTTGCAGAATTTGAAGTGATTGTCGTTGATAATGGCTCTATTGACGCTACTAAAACCGTCACTGAGGCATTTATCACTGAGTATCCATCACATCAGATTCGTTATATCTATGAACCAGCACCGGGATTATTATCTGGGCGACATCGCGGTGCATTAGAAGCAAAAGGCGATATCTTCACGTTTATTGACGATGATATTGATGCGGATGTAAATTGGTTGCAAGCGATCGCCGATTCTTTTACAGATCAAGATGTCCAATTAGTAGGAGGTCGAAATCTACCGAAGTATGAGGCTGAACCACCGGAATGGTTAAATTGGTTCTGGCGAACTCATCCCTACGGAAGAACTTGTGAGTATTTAAGCTTATTAGACTTTGGCGATGAAGTCCGAGAAGTAGATGCTAACTATGTTTGGGGGTTGAATTTTTCGATTCGCAAACAAGCTTTGTTTGATTTAGGTGGGTTTCATCCGGATTGTCTCCCGCAACATTTGCAACATTTTCAAGGTGATGGAGAAACAGGTTTAACTCGTAAAGCTAAGCAGTTAAACTACAAGGCTATCTACCAGCCTAAAGCTACTGTTTTTCATCAAGTTTCTGAGCATCGAATGACTTATGAATATTTCGCTAAACGTTTTTATTATCAAGGTGTTTGTGATTCATACCATCAAATTAGAAAGACTGGGGAGATTAAGCAACTAAGTTGGCGAGAAAGGGTCAATCAGAAGAAAGCCCAAATTCAAGAACGGTTGTGGAAAATCAAACAAGAATTTTCGGGAGCAGATAAATTAGCTCACGAGCATATTTTGAAAAGAATGTTGAATCAAGCTCTTCTTGAAGGTTACGAATTTCATCAACAAACAATTCGACAAAATCCCGAACTTTTAGATTGGATTTTGAAAGCCGACTATTGGGATTACAAATTTCCGCTCAAACTGCAAAAATAATTACTAGGAGTAAATATGCAATTCGCTAATTATGCCCGTTATTACGATCTGCTTTACGGCGATAAGGATTATATTGGTGAAACTAAGTTTATTGAACAATTGTTGCAACTCCATGCACCCAATACACAGTCGATTTTGGAGTTAGGCTGCGGTACTGGAATCCACGCCTCATTACTAGCTAAGTCAGGATATCAGGTTTGTGGGGTGGATTTGAGTACTGAGATGTTAGAAAAAGCTGAAGAGCGATTGCGCTTGTTACCACCGGAGTTAGAAGTTAAGTTTACCTTGGGGGATGTACGGACTGTCCGCGTTGAGCAAAAGTTTGATGCAGTCTTATCTTTGTTTCATGTGATCAGCTATCAAGTCACTAATGAAGATTTACAAGCGGCGTTTAGGACGGCGAAAGCTCATCTTCAACCGGGTGGAGTATTTATTTTTGATTGTTGGTATGGTCCAACGGTTCTCAGCGATCCTCCGGCTGTCCGAGTGAAGCGGTTGTCAGATGAAAGCATTTCTGTCACTCGCGTCGCTGAGCCGGTGATGTATCCTAATGATAATTTGGTAGATGTCAACTACCATATATTTATCAAAAATACTCAAGGTGAGATTGCTGAAGTTCAGGAAACTCACAAAATGCGATATTTGTTTAAGCCGGAGATTGATGCAATAGCAGCACAAAATGAGTTTGAGGTGCTGAAGTTTGGTGAGTGGATGACAAATAAAGCTGCTGGGTTTGATACTTGGGGTGTTTATTTTGTTGTGAAATCTTTGTGATTTTTTGTATTAGCTCGTAGTTGCGCTTCAGCGCTCCGAATAAGCTGGCGCTAAAGCGCAACTACGAACCTTTTTTTATTCATGTCCCGCTATAAATATTAATAAATTGGAGCACAAAATGCTAGATAAAAAATGCTCGATATTTTTTTATGAAGGTTATGTGGGAATTGCACCCACAATTATCAATTTGGCTAAAGTCCTAAGTCAGCAAAGCTGTACGGTTAGTATCTATGGAACCAAAAATCAATATGCTGAAGCAGGTGAATTAGGTGTGGGGGTGGAAACTATTTATTTTACTAAAGGTACTAGGCTCTTTGATTTATTGATTAAAAAAGGGTTTAAGAATTTAGTTCCTTTATTAGAGTTAGGGTTGTATGTCTTACAATATTTAGGATACAAAATTAGACATCCTCAGCCGAGTAAACAGGAAAAAATTAATGTTGGTGTAGATATTTATGGAGCGATCGCCGCCCTAATCAATTTTTACATATTTCGCGAAAAGTTTTTATTTCTATCTTTAGAACTGCACGATCCGCAAAAATTCAAAGGGATTTCTGGAATAATCGCGAATTGGGTGAAATTAGCATATCGAAAATCAGCCGGTTTAATTATTCAAGATGAGGATAGATTTAAAACTTTTTGTCAATATTATAATTATCAACATCCGCAGTGTTTCTATTTACCTAACTCTCCGTTAGGTTTTGCAGAATCGACAACGACTGATAATTTCTTCCGTGATAAATTTAAATTGAGTCCAGAACAGTTTCCTTGTATTGTTATCCAGGCGGGAATGATTGGTGATGCTGTATATTCTAAAGATTTAGCATTAGCCTTCAATTCCATTAATAACGGTTCGGCGCTGATTTTCCATGAACGTCAAAAAACTACCGGAAATCCTTATACAGAAGCGCTACTTCAAATTAACCCAAAAAACTTATTTCTTTCTTTAGACCCATTGCCTTACGATCAGATAGATCGAATTTACAACTCGGCAACTATTGGACTCGCTTTCTATGCTGATTTAGGTAATAATTTTACCCAGATTTCAATGGCATCTGGTAAATTATCGCAGTACCTTAAATATGGTAAGCCAGTATTAGTGAACAATTTACCATCCTTAGCTCAACTGATTAACAAGTATAAAATTGGCATCGTGATTGAAAATCCGGCAGATTCAGCAGAAATCAAATCGGCAATTGCCGAGATTTTGGGTAAGTACAATACCTATAGCGAAAATGCTAAATCTTGTTTCGCGGCTGAGTTTGATTTTGCGAAAAAAATGCAGCCTATCTTAAGTTTGATGAGTGTAACTTGATCTTCAGGGGGATTTGTGTATACGAGTCGCATCACTATAAAGATAGAGATTTGTTGTCTTCATCCTAAAGAAAGAGCAAATTGATCTGTATGCTTTGGTACATTTGTAGCTAAACAAGCAGTGAGCGTACTCATGGATAATAAATTACTCGACAACATTATTCCTTCACAGCCTCATATAGAACCGACTGCTGATGTTCATGTCCTCAAGGCTCGTTTAGAGTGGGGCGAACCAGCCTTTACAATTTTGGATGTCCGCGATCGCTCAACTTATAACGATGGTCATATCATGGGTTCTATGCCTATGCCATTAGAGCAACTACAAGAGAGAGCGAAAGCATCCCTGAATATACATCGGGATATTTACATTTACGGCGAGTCCGAAGCAAAAACCACTGAAGCAGCGCAAATATTGCGGACAGCCGGTTTTGAACATGTATCCGAATTAAAGGGTGGGTTTGAAGCTTGGAAGGCTATCGGCGGTCCAACTGAAGGTGTCGTTGAATCCATGACTCCCGCTGGTGCAGATGATTACAACGTAGTCTCACGGATTGCCAACCATATCGAAACTCAGAACAAAGACGTATAATTTCTGTAGAGATTTTTAGCACAACTAATGCGTAGTCAGGGGCAAAATTTTAGATATTGCCCCTTATTTGTAGGTATTCCAAAAGTCAATGAATTTATACAAAACTTTGCTTTATTTGCAAAAAATTGTTAAATTGCTAGTAATGCGAACAAAATGTGATATTGTATAGCCCCTCATGAATAAATTTCTTGATTTTTTTCCCACCCCGCCGCCTTTAAAAGCGCGATCGCTGGTGTACGATTTGAAAGCGCGTCTTGATTGGGGCGAGCCAGCATTGACAATTGTGGATGTGCGCGATCGCTCTGAATTCAACCAGAGTCATATTCTGGGCGCAATGTCCATTCCCATGTCTGATTTACTTCTTAGAACAACAGCTGCTTTAGAAGTTACCCGCGACATCTATATTTATGGCGATACTGACGAAGAGACAGCTGAAGCCGCAAATACTCTGCGAACAGCCGGATATCAAAATGTATCGGAACTTAGAGGAGGCGTTGCTGCTTGGAAAGCTGTTGATTTCCCCGTTGAGTCATCAATCTTAAATTAGGAAGTAGGAGTTAAGAGTTTAAAAGTACGACTCATAACTCCTGACATTGATTAAGAGTGATCGAATATATCTTTGAATTGTAATAAATCCAACAGCACAATAGTGGGTAAACACTTAAAACATTTTTGAGCTAATTCCCAACGTTCCTCTCGCTCTAACATGGCTGTCAATTTAGAGCGGACATCAATAAGATAGCGGACATCATTAGCGGCATAATTGAGTTGATTTGGCGATAAATTAGCAGCGTTACCCCAATCAGAACTTTGAGAACTTTTATCTAATTCCACTTGTGACAACTCTAGCACCACTTCCTTCAGCCCGTGGCGATTAGTGTAAGTCCGCGCTAACTTACTGGCAATCTTAGTGCAAAATACCGGCTCAACTTCGATGCCGAGATGATAACGCAAAGCAGCCAGGTCGAACCGCGCAAAGTGGAAAATCTTGACAATCTGTGACGCTTCCATCAAAATCTGTAACTTCGGGGCTTCAGTTTGATCTTTAGCAATCCGAATTACCGTCACTTTACCTTCCGCATTGCATAACTGCACCAGACATAAGCGATCGCGCTGTGGTAGCAGACCCATTGTTTCGGTATCAACAGCAATCGCTTCAGCTTTGATGTACTGAGAGAGAACTACATCAGTCAAGTCGCGATCGCAAATCTGAAAATCTGGCAATTCCATGAAGCAATAAAAATAAATGTAGTGTCCAAGACACTACATTAGCAGCTAAAAACCGCGAAATAAAATTAACGGCTCTTCAAAAAAATCTGTGTGAAGTAAATTTCCCCTTTCTTGTTGGTAGCAACGCCAATCCCTGTGAGGTTGTAATTACCCTTAATATTAGTTAAGTGTCCAGGGCTTTTGAGCCAACCTTGGACTGCTTGGTTTGCCGGATCGCTGTAACCTTGATTGTAAGCTACGTTTTCTGCTGCACCACTATAAGGAATATTGATTGCTTTGACGCGCTCATGAAATCCATCATGACCAAAAGGCACCATACCAGCAGCCATATCTTGGCTGTGGTGTTTTGCCTGATTCGTCATCCGCGAATCTAGCTGTAGTGACTGTAAACCAATGGAACGTCGGTACTGATTGATTTGTTTCAAAACAGATTGTTCTAAACCAGCTATGTTCACAGTTTTAGCGGATTGTTTAATCCGACTATCAAAACTCGACTGTATCGTTTGGGTGGGTGTCGAAGAAGATTGGGCCGATGCTGAAATTGTCATCAAACCGCTGGTTAGGACAAACGTACCTAAACCAATGCCGAGAATAGTTTGTCGGATCATGAAAAATTCCTGAATCGTCATTGGTTCTAGACGGATACACAGGAATATAGTTTCCAAAGATACCAGGTATCGTCTACATATCTGGGACTGTGGAAATTGTTCTTATTGGCTAAAATAGTCATCCATATATAAGCGGCAAAAAATATGGCTAATCCTGAAAAGCGTGTGGTTTATCAAGAATTTGGCACCGACAATGCAAGTGCCCTGGAACGGGGAACTCCCGATTTACCCCCGCAACAACAAAACCTCCGCGTCCAAGCTACCCGTAGTGGGCGCAAAGGCAAGACTGTGACCGTCATTAATGGTTTTCAGTCTCAGCCAGAAACTCTCTTCTGCTTACTCAAGCAGCTTAAGGCTCAATGCGGTGCGGGTGGCGCAGTTAAAGAAAATGAAATTGAAATCCAAGGGGATCATAAGCAGAAAATTTTGGAGATCTTGGTGAAGCTGGGTTATAAGGCGAAAATTAGTGGGGGGTGAGCAAATCGCAAAGGCGCATCAGCGAAGCGAAGGCTTTAGCCGTTAGACGCAAAGGAGATATTTTGGGCTAACGCTGCACTAACGCTGCGCTAACGGTAAACTAACGGTAAACTAACGGTAAACTAACGGCTGATGCGTGAGACTCTTTTTTAGGAGGCGTCGGAAATGTATTGCATCGGTCTTGGTTTCCGGGATTTCTTCGGCTTTATGGGGGGAGATTTGACCTGTGATTTTTTTCTTGGTCTACAACGTTCGCAATACAATGGTCGAGAGGGGTAGCAATAACGTTCGACTACAGAATCACATTCTTTGCAGACAAAGCGGTATGCTTTTTGTCGAATGGTACGGATGTGTGCTTTGACATGAACTTCCTTGCTTTCCACCAGTTTTGTTCCTTAAAAATTTCCTAATTACTATGGCTGATTTGTCTGAGATGTTGGGGCTACTACAGAAAGAGCGCGATCGCTACGTCCTGGAGATAGGGGATTTAGAGCACCGTCTATCTTTTGTCCGTAACCAGATAACTTCCCTAGAAACTCTTATATCAGGGTACTGCCTTGAAGACCAATCTATATACTCTCAGAAACATTTATCTAGTGTATCCGCTCCCACAGCGTTGCTGTTGAAGGGCGAAGAGAAGACGGAGTCCGCTTCTACCTGGGAGGTTAAAGCTACTCAAGCAGAAAAATCGGCTACCGCACAAGCGGAACCAGATATTTCAGATATTCCTAAACTGGCGAATCGCCGTAAACCGGGTACTATCCCTTTGCTGAAGGAATTTCAAGAGTATTCGATTCAGAATGCGATCCTGATTTTGATGCGCCGTCGACCTGATTTACATTTTCAATTAGAGGCGATCGTCCGCGATCTCTACGGGGATACGTTAACGCCAGCAGAGGTAAAGGCGGTGAAAACAAGTACAGCTAAAGCTCTGACTACAGGTGCTCAACAGGGTTTTTGGTATCGGGTGTTGAACACAAATGATGTGTACACTTTGCATCACGAAAAAGGCGTGACGGTTAGACTCAAAAGTAAATAAAGTATAAAATTACTGTTATCGAGTCAACACTAATGGCTTTTAGGCAGGTAGTGAAGTGACAGCGCAGCTAACTTGCTGCTGAATTCCAATTATTGCGGATTAGTAGTCATTGTAGCTGCCATTAAAATCTCGCTTTTGACAGTTGCCAACAACCCCTAAAATGTTGATGCGAGAGGTTTTCATTCTGTCTAAAGCTCGTTTCATGACTGATACGTCTGTTTTGTCCATCTTGACTACAAGGAGAATGCCATCAGTGTGAGGGGCTAGAAGGCTAGCATCTGCTAATCCGAGTAAGGGTGGAGCGTCATAAATCACTAAGTCAAAGCTTTGATGGAAATCTGCCATAAATCGCTTCATTTTTTCGCCGGCGAGCAATTTTGTCGGATCTGGTGGTAATGATCCGGCGGCGATTGTGAATAATCTTTTTGGCAAAGGTAGTTGTCGGATCACCTCTGTGGTAGGCAAATTTTGCGAAATTAAATTGCTCAATCCTGAAAGATTGTTTAAATTTGATAGGGTATGAATCATCGGTCGGCGCATATCAGCATCCACAAGCAGTACTCGTTGTCCCATTGCTGCAGCTATTTGTGCTAGGTGGAATGCTACGGTAGATTTACCATCACCAAACATTGCTGAACTAATGACTATAGAGCGGATCGGGCGATCGGAACTGAGCAGTTGCAGGTTTGTATAAACTACCCGTAGGGCTTCTAAGAATTTTGACGAGTAGTTGCTATCTCCCTGAGGTGTTGGTGCTAACCCAGGTATGTGTTGAGAAAGGATATCTGATATTGCTATTGGAGTTATGCTTTTGAGATGACGGTGTTGACTATGCAACTGCTTTTCAAAAGGTATGGCTCCGAGCAAGGGGAGTTGAATTTTATCTTTTAAAGCATCTACTGTGTGGTAGGTATTATCCAGCTTCTCAATTAGCAAGGCAATGGCTATTCCTAAGAAGATACTTCCCAATAAGCTTGACACTAAACTACGTGCGATATTTGGGGATATAGGATCTGGTAGTATGGTCGGTTTTTGCACTAACTCCCAAGGTAGTTCTGTCTGCGCTGCTTCGATTTGCAGAGTTTCGCGAGTAGTGAGAAAACGATTAAGACTTTCTGTGGCTATCTGTAATGTTCGCTGTAATTCTATATATTGGCGGTACAGGACTGGTAATAGCTGGCGTTTTTCTTCTAGTTGTTTTTCCAGCTTCGCTAGTTCTTGACTTTGCACCTCTAAAGTCTGAACTTGAGTTGTTACCTCGGCTACTTTTACGCCCACAAAGCGCTGCGCTTCCTGACGTAGCAAAATTGACAGTTTTTCGCGCTTCTCTTTTAAAGCTTGGATGCTTGGGTTGTTATCTTGAAAACGAGTAGATTCCCCAGCAATCTGAATGTCTAATTGGCGCAGTTGAGCAATTAATTGCTGATACACGGCTGCACTATTCAGTGCTGTTACCTCGCCATCTTTTGCCTGTAAATTGCGAAAATTGGCATGGGCTGTTGCTAGTTGCTGATTCACTGCTTGGCGCTGTGCAGACAAGGATTGGACTTGATTGGTAATTTGCGTTGTCTGGGTTTCTGGGTCTGTAAAGTTATATTTTTGCCGGAAGGTCTGTAGTTCTTTCTGGAGGTTCTCGACCCGGTTCTGCATGGGAAACAGTTGTTCTCCAATAAACTGTAACCCTTGGCGTAACCTGGTTTGCCGCTTTTGTAGGCTGTAGTTTAAGTAAGTTTGAGCAGTTTGGTTGAGGACTACTTTGATCGAAAGAGAATTTTGATGGCGATAGCTAACTTCGAGAATTTTTGTTTCGCCTAAGCGTGTAATAGTTAAAGATTTTGCTACTGAATCATAGTTAATATCTGGATGCGTTGCTTGCAGTTGCTTCACGATGCTGGTAATTATTTCTGGACTTTTAAGAACTTGAATTTGACTTTCATAATCTAAGCCAGAGGCAGGTAGGTTGGAATTTGTACCCGCAGTCAGATTTGGCAATTTACTGTCATTGTTAAGTGGTTCTACCAATAGTCGAAAATTGCCTTCATATTCTGGTTTTTGATGTAGTGTCCAGCCAACAAAAGTTGCCATTAAACCAATCGTTACTCCGACAATAATGGGAAATCTTCGCCGGACAATACCTAAAAAATCTCGTAAGCTCCAGTCATCCTGTCCTTCAGACCACGGAAAAGTTTGATTTTTAATCGGTGCAATCCTGGTTTGCTCTTGATTTGGAGGCTGAGAAAAATTTTTCTCCATATTTATCTAAGTTAGGTCATTAACCAAGCAGTATTTATCTGGATTGTTTCTTTATCAGGCTTTAGCTATAGAGTGACTACTATAATATTAAGGCTGTTGGCAATGGATGAAATAAGATTGTTGACACCAAGCTGGTTCTGATAGTTAAACTAGGTTTCAGAGAACTAACGGAATTGCATACAATGTTACTTTTATCGTTAGCGCTAGATTGTCTATTTTTTTGGATGATGTCAGTCTCTGCCAGACGTATCTACAACAGTTATTATATGCATATTATCTTATTCCCAGCATACTAGATTAAACGTAAAGTCAGAGAAGAAAATAAATAGTATTAAAACATACTTCAGCACAAGATAAAAGTAAGTATGCTTAAAGTACTAAAGTAGCTGAAATCCTTATGCTCTCCGAAAAATCTTGCTAAAACTAAGTAAAAATAAATTTATTGTAAAGTTGATGTTAACTTTTTATTCATCTATTTTTCACATTTATTTCTGGTCACAAACATGTTTTTTGTAAGCAAAACAACATTAAGTTGTTAAGTACAAAATTATGTAAATGCCTGAAAATCAAGAGCTTTGAGCGCTGAAAAAGTCTCTTTGCTTGGCTATCAAGCTTTTAATTTATACAATGAATGTAGATGGATTTTAGATTTAAAGTTTAAAATAAGTGAAGTAGTATTAGTATAAAATATTTCATCAACAAGAAGAAATTTGCGACAAAATGACTGTAATTAAGATTTTTTTGAGCAAATGTGATGGGTTTTTAAAGATTGTGTGAATTTAAGAGCAAGTGGAAGTAATTTTCTCCTCTTTTTCCGCTATACTTTGTTTCATCAGCAAATGAACTATTTGCAATAAATAGGATATGGGTTGAGGTATGTAAAAATTTGCTCAAGAGACAACACTCTTGCGCCGGAAGATTTTCGGGCGCACGTTTTTCAAATTTGTTCAAGTTTTGACTGGCAAAAATCTTGGCAAACAAAGACTTGTAAGATGCACATCATAGTCTCTAACCATTTCCGTGATAGCCCATTCAGAGTGTGAGTTAGTAGCTATTCAAGGTTTGAGATTTAAGTTATACATCTGTAATAAGCTGCTGGATAGTCTCTAGCGGCTAGAGATGTTTATGGTGGCAAGGGTGAGTTTTGCTAAAAAGTTTAAATCAGGTGCAATCATGTCAAATTTAATGCAGTGTCCACGACCTCCAAATTAGTAAAAATTCCAGTCAAAAAACATATGCACGCGCGTTGCGTTTATCCCTAACTGTACGTATTAAATAGAGCGTGCAGTGATACTTGTGTGGCGATCGCGTTTGTATAAGTTACCCCAATTAATGACTTAGCAGTTCAGCCGCATACCGAATAAAAGTTTGTACAGCGATATAAAGCCGATGGAACCTGGTGAACAGATAAATAAGAATTTGCGGAGTTCTATCTCTACTTCTTTAGAAGCGACAAATCAGCAGTCCGTCATAACTGAACAGTCGATTAAGTTGTCTGTAATTAGCCAGTTTTTCCCCCCAGACTATGCCGCAACCGGACAGTTGCTGGAGGATCTGGTCAGACATTTAGGACAACAAGGAGTAGATATTGAGGTTTTCACTGGTCAGCCTGGATACGCGTTTGAGACACACAGTGCTCCAGCGGTGGAATATTCTGATTCAGTACGCATTCAGCGATCGCGTACTTCCCAAATCTGGCCGGGACGGATTCGCGGGAAAGCGGTTAATGGTGTTCTGTTTACATTGCGTGCTGGACTTCATTTGTTGAGAGCGAAGCGGCGCACAAATATTTTGCTCCTAACTACAGCCCCGCCATTTCTGCCAATTCTGGGATATTTGATTCATCTGTGTTTTCAAATTCCCTATGTCTGCATCCTCTATGACCTTTATCCAGATATTGCGATCGCCTTAGGAGTGATCCCCAAGAATTGCTGGTTAGCCAAAATTTGGCAATACGTGAATAGACAAGTTTGGCGAAAAGCCAAAGCTATTATCGTTCTCAGTCCTGGGATGAAGACAAAGGTGGCGGCGAATTGTCCACAGGTAGCCGATAAAATTTTTGACATCCCCAGTTGGGCAGATCCCACATGGATTGTGCCAATCACTAAGCAAAAAAACTGGTTCGCCTGGAAATATAATTTAGTGAGAAAATTTACCGTACTTTACTCCGGTAATATGGGTCGGTGTCATGATATCGATACCATCCTCGGTGCAATTAGGCAATTGCAAGATGAGCCAATTGAATTTGTTTTTATTGGCGGTGGAGCCAAACGGCAAGTAGCGATTGATGAGGTAAATCGATTAGGGATAAAAAATTGCGTCTTTCTACCATATCAGGATAAGCAAGTGCTGCCCTATTCTTTGACAGCTTGCGATCTGTCTTTGGTAAGTGTGGATGCAGATGTGGAAAGTTTGGTTGCTCCTAGCAAGTTATACCCAGCTTTAGCTGCTGGACGACCAGTAGCAGTTATTTGTCCAGAGTATTCATCGCTTCGACAGGTAATTGCCGACGCTAATTGTGGCAGTAGTTTTGATAACGGCAACAGTTATGGTCTAGCTCAGTTTATCCGCTTGCTCAGTCAAGATCGGCAACTCAGTAGACAGATGGGTATTGCCGGTCGCGAGTATTTGCGATCGCACTTTACGCCGAAGATTATTGCGAAACAATATCTTGAGGTTTTGCGACAGGCAATATTGGAGAAATAAATCATTCTTTTTGAGAGTAAGCAGGATTCATAACTCAATATTTTTTTGAATTCTATTTGTTGCCTTTGGCGACTAATCAAGCTTATATTACTTGTAAAAATGCTTGATTTTTAATAGAAAAAAGAAAACAAGAGTTGGGAAATCTACTGTTCTTACTTCATATTTGGTTTGGCTATTTTTTCTCAAAAAAACATTAAAACATTTTGAGAAAAATAGATATTTTTAGTCACAGGTGATACGATGTGAAGTATAATTGATAATAGCTATCAAGCATATTACCTGAAAATATGTAGAAGTAAAAAGCTACAGGGAGTTGCAGTGTACTACTCGGATTATTAATCACAAGTCAAAGCTGAAAAGGCAACCGTATTAACTGAATAGTTTGTTATTAATTTAAGAAATGGGCTTTGATGGTCTTTTTGATCTCAGTCTTTTCAACGTAACCTTCTTACTAATGAGTGGAGGCCGAATTGCAAAAAAGGTGTGACCGTAATCGGAAACGCTCGCAGCGGCGAGTTATCTACTGTCCGATCCATAAATGCTATCTCGATAGCATGAGTCCTAAATATCCCATATATGCCGATCAAGTGGGGCAGTTGCAACAAAGAGGCATAGGTCGAAGAAATGCATTAATGATGATATCAAACCAAACAGCAGTGCCGCTGGTAGGAGAATGGATTGAAGCTTTTTGGTGTGAGCAATGTCAGGAGACACGGTGGTATCATGTTTGCAAAAAAAATGATGGTTATGATGTTTCCCCAGCTAAACAAGAACTTTGGCAGCAGGCAACAGGAGTAATCGATCCTTTGGGTAACCCAACTGTTGGAGAATTTACTCGCAGACAATCACAACAAGTGGGCTATCAAGGTTTGAAGGATTTCAATTTCATCAATTGAGTTTTAATTGAAACCCACTGGATTTAAAGGCAATAAAATATGTATCTTAAAGAACTCAAAGATAAGCTTCAGAATAAACAAGCTAAAATTGGGATTATTGGTCTGGGATATGTAGGCTTACCAATTTTAGTCGCCTTTGCTAAACAAGGCTTTTCAGTATTGGGTTTTGATGTTGACTTACAAAAAATCTCTCAAATTAAAAGCGGTCATTCATATATTAAGCACATTGCTGCGGAAAACTTAAAAGATGAATTAATCGATGTTACCAACGATATGAGCCGTTTAGGCGAAGTAGATATCATCATTATTTGCGTCCCGACGCCGCTAAGTATTCATCAAGAACCTGATTTAACTTATGTGGTTGAAACAGCTTATGCAGTTGCCCGTTCTTTAAGAATAGGGCAGTTGGTTGTTTTAGAGAGTACAACTTATCCAGGAACTACAGAAGAGGTAGTGCTACCTATACTATCTAGTAGTGGCTTAGTGGTCGGTGAAGAATTTTCACTCGCTTACTCTCCTGAACGTGAAGATCCAGCTAATCAAAAGTTTTCTTTAGCTAATGTGCCAAAAGTAGTTGGTGGAACTACGCCTTTATGTTTAGAATTGGCGCAATGTCTATATAATCAAATTGTCAGCGAAGCTATTCCCGTTTCTTCAACTAAAACCGCAGAAGCAAGTAAAATCCTCGAAAATATTTACCGTGCTGTAAATATTGCTTTAGTTAACGAGTTGAAGATTTTATTCCAAAAAATGGATATAGATATTTGGGAGGTAATTGCAGCGGCTAAAACCAAACCATTTGGTTTTGAAGCTTTTTATCCAGGACCCGGATGGGGAGGACATTGTATTCCGATCGATCCATTCTATTTGACCTGGAAAGCTAAAGAGTATGGCGTTGCTTTGCGATTTATTGAGTTAGCAGGAGAAGTTAATACTTTAATGCCTAACTATGTGGTGGAGAAGTTAGCTAACGCACTTAACCATTACGGAAAACCGTTAAAAAACTCGCGCATATTGATTTTAGGCGTTGCATATAAGAAAAATGTGGACGATCAACGCGAAAGTCCTTCTTTAAAAATTATTTGGCTTTTAAATCAAAAAGAAGCATTGGTTGAATATCACGATCCCTATGCTCCAACTTGTGGAAATCATCGGCATTATCCAGAAATAAGTTTAGAATCTTTACCATTGACAAAACAAAATTTGCATAAGTTTGATGCCGTGATTATCGCCACAGATCATGACAATGTTGATTATCAGTTAGTCGCTGAAAATTCATCCCTAATTATTGATACCCGAAATGTTATGGGTGTCAAAGGATTGAAAGCAAGGAATACTGTTATGTCTTGAAGCGTAATTAAAAGCAAGCTTTGTAGTTGTTTTGAAGAGTGTTAATTATGAAGCCCATTGATAGATATTTAGCAGTAATTGGCTGTGGTTATTGGGGTAAAAATTTAGTCAGAAATTTTGCTGAATTAGGAGTTTTGCGAGCAATTTGTGATGATAATCAGCAAACACTGGACAAATTCAAAGTTCAGTATGATGTTGAAGGAGTCACTGACTTTGACAAAATTTTGAGCATGACAGATGTTAAAGCCTTGGTGATTGCCACTCCAGCGTCTACACATGCGAGTTTAGTGATAGCGGCTTTAGATGCTGGTAAAGATGTTTTTGTAGAAAAGCCTTTAGCTTTGACTTTGGAGGATGCGCTGGCTATACAAGCTGCTGCTAATAGAAGTGGCTGTATTTTAATGGTTGGACACCTGCTGGAGTATCATCCAGCTTTAGTAAAACTTCGGAGTATAGTTGCTGAGGGGGAAATCGGGAAATTGCGATATCTTTATTCAAATCGCTTAAGTTTTGGTAAAATTCGCACTGAAGAAAATGTGCTTTGGAGTTTTGCTCCTCATGATATCTGTAACATTGTCGGATTTCTAGGGGTGCCTATTTCTGTACAAGCTACTGGTAGTAATTGTTTGGGTCAACCTGAAGAGTGTTGTGTTCTCAATCTAGAATTTGCGAATAATGTGAAAGCACATATTTTTGTGAGTTGGTTTCATCCATTTAAAGAGCATCGGCTTGTGGTAGTTGGAGATACAGGAACCGCCGTTTTTGATGATGTTTCTGTGCAGGAGAAGCTGACATTATATAGACAGCAGGCAGAGTTAAAGCAAGGTATTCCGGCACTAAAAGATAGTTGCAAAAATGTCATAGATATCGCTCAAGCAGAACCATTAAAGCTGGAATGTCAGCATTTTCTTGAATGTATTCATAGCCGCAAGACTCCAGTAACAAGTATTCAAAATGGGATTGATGTTTTGACAGTGCTACAAGCTGCTCAACTATCACTCGATCGCGGTAATACTATCTATTTAAAGGAAAAGGCAATTGTCAGTAGATAAACAATTAAACTACTTTGCTCATGAGTCAGCATATGTCGATCAACCATGTACGATTGGTCATGGTACCCAGATTTGGCACTTTAGCCACATTATGCCTAATGTGGAGATAGGTGTAAATTGTAAAATTGGTCAAAATGTATTTGTCGCCAGTGGCGTGAAGATTGGACAGAATGTGAAAATTCAGAACAATGTCTCTCTTTATGCTGGAGTTATTTTAGAAGACGATGTTTTTTGCGGACCTAGCTGTGTATTCACAAATATCAAAACACCGCGCTCGGCTTTTCCTCGCAATACTTCAGAACATTATTTAAGCACTTTAGTTAAACGCGGAGCGACGATTGGAGCCAATGCCACAATTGTTTGCGGTCATACAGTTGGAAGTTATGCCTTTATTGGTGCTGGCGCAACTGTGACCAAAGATATTCCTGATTATGCCCTAGTTTATGGTAATCCGGCGCAACATATCGGTTGGATGTGTGAGTGTGGTTTGAGGTTAGAAGATTTTGCGGAGAAGACGGTCTGTAAGGATTGCGATCGCACGTATCAATACGTTGACGAAAATAAAATTATTTGTCTTTGAGGACTCATGAAAATTCCCCCGTTTGATGCGACTCAACAGTACAAAACTATTGCTGCTGAGTTAGAAAAAAATGTCTGTGCGGTTATGGCTGAGGGACGCTATATTATGGGTCCACAAGTCAAGGAGTTTGAAATCCAGTTTGCTGAATATTTAGGTTGCGAACATGTAATTTCCTGCAATTCTGGTACTGATGCTTTGCATTTAGCTTTGCGAGCTTTAAATATTGGTTCTGGGGACGAAGTCATCACGACACCTTTGACTTTTATTGCGACTACGGAAGCGATCGCGATTGTCGGCGCAACTCCTGTTTTTGTTGATGTGGATGTAAATACTTACAATCTTGATGCCAATTTAATTGAGGCAAAAATCACAAAACGGACTAAGGCGATCATTGCAGTCCACTTGTATGGACAGCCTTGTAATATGACAGCCATTATGGCAATTGCGCGTAAGTATAATTTGTGGGTGATTGAAGATTGTGCTCAAGCGACGGGATCTGCGTGGGATGGGTTGAAGGCAGGTACGATTGGTGACGTGGGTTGCTTTAGCTTTTTTCCCACCAAAAATTTAGGTTGCTTTGGTGATGGGGGAGCGATCGCTACTGACAATCCCATAATTGCCGAAAGAGTCGAGTATTTACGCAGACATGGAGGTAAAGTTAAGTATCATCATGAGGAAGTAGGACTCAATAGTCGTTTAGATACTCTTCAAGCCGCTGTACTTTTAGTTAAACTACCGTATTTAGATAGTTGGAATGCGGCTAGGAGTGCGATCGCGGATTTTTATTACTACCAACTAGCTCAACTCAAAGATATCGTCTTACCGGCTGTTGACACTCAAGCAAAGCCGGTCTGGAATCAATTTACCATTAGAATTCCGGCTGAAAGCACAGACACACAGCGGCTTTTCCCTAGAGATAGTCTGCAAAAATTCTTACAAGCAAAGGGGATAGGAACAATGGTGTATTATCCAGTCCCACTACATTTGCAACAAGTACACGATAATTTAGGTTATGACCGTGGCTCGTTTGCGATCGCTGAAAAATTAAGTCGCGAAGTCTTATCTCTACCATTGTTTCCCGAACTCACGACAGCAGCCCAAAAAGTAGTAACTGAGACTCTCAGCCTGGGATTAGCCGATATCTACCTATCATGTCATTAAATCGACAGAAAGTAATTCCCTACACAGTTTTGTTACTCAGTATTGTTCTGAGCATTGCCGGACAATTGCTAATGAAACAGACTATGAGTAACGTCAAGGAGGGATTATTTTCTTGGGCGTTTATGCAGCAATTGATACTAGCTTTAACAGTTTATAGTTTAGGAATGGTTAACTGGATATTCGCGCTGAAGTTTGTGAAGCTAAGTGTTGCTTATCCCTTAACCAGCTTAAACTACATCGGTATATTGTTAGGTTCGTACTACTTTTTTGATGAAAAAATTACACTGATGAGATTACTCGGAGTAGGACTAATTTTTGCGGGAGTTCTGCTGGTGGCTCTACCCATTAGTAATCGCCGACAATCTCCAGGAGCTAGTTAGAAATGGACTTGCTTTCGTGGTTGATTTTAATTTTGATTGTGCTGCTGGGAACAGTTGGTCAATTATCATTAAAATATGCTTTTAACCTGCCGACGACAAAAGTAGCCAAGAATTTAATTCAACAGCTTTTATTATCACATTATTTTTGGATTTGGTTTATTTGCTATGTAGCCGTCACTATATTATGGCTACTGATACTACGTACAATTCCTCTCAGCCAAGCTTTTCCAGCACTGGGATTAAATTTCGTATTAATTCCGCTGGCTTCGAATTATTTTCTGCATGAAGATGTTGTTTTTAGTCAATGGATGGGAATCGCTGTCATCATTGCTGGTGTAGTTTTAGTTGTCCAAAAATAAAACTTTTTATTTACCCACATGAATGCACAAATTAGCTCCTCACGCAAAATTTTAATTACAGGAGTAGCCGGCTTCCTTGGCTCTCACCTCTTAGATCGGTTAATTGCCTCAGATCATGAGGTAGTTGGCATTGATAACTTATCAATGGGAAAAGTTGAAAATATTGCTAAGCATTTAACCAGCAAGTCATTTCAATTTTTGCAGAAGGATGTTACAGAAAAAGCCACATTTGAAAACTTAGCAACTGATATTGATTGCATTGTTCACTTAGCAGCTTTTAAAATTCCTCGTTACGGAAAAGCGATTGATACTCTCAAAACTAATTATCAAGGGACAGAGAATGTTCTCGATCTAGCACGCCAGCTAAATTGCAAATGCGTTCTCGCTTCTACTTCTGATGTCTATGGCTGTAACCCAAAATTACCTTTTAACGAAGACGATAGCTCGGTGATTGGCTCATCTAAAGTTGCTCGTTGGAGTTACGCTGTATCCAAATTGTTTGATGAACATTTAGCTTTTGCCTATCAAGATAGCTTTGACATTCCAGTAGTCATTCTACGCTTTTTTGGTTCCTACGGCCCACGTCATCACTTATCGTGGTGGGGTGGTCCTCAGTCTGTTTTCATCGAACAAACACTGAACGATGGCGAAATTTCTATTCACGGTGATGGCTTACAAACTCGTAGTTTTACTTATGTGAGTGATACAGTTACCGGTATTTATGCTGCAATTATTAAGCCGGAAGCGAATGGAGAAATCTTCAATATTGGTAACAATCGCGAAATTACAATCCTCGACTTAGCGAAAACTATCAAAAGTCTGAGTAATACACCAGGAGAACTCAAGGTGAAATTTGTTCCTTATGAATCTTTTACAGGAAGCAAATACGAAGATGTGAGACGGCGCGTACCTGATAGCAGTCGTTGCGAAAATATTCTTGGAGTCAAAGCTGAAGTGGGATTAGAAGAGGGTTTGTCACGTACAATTGCATGGCATCGCAGTCTTGGTATTTACAAATATTAAGATGAACATGAATATTGGTATTGTCGGCGGTGGGATGATGGGGCTAGTAGTAGCTTATCGTCTAACAATGCAAGGTCATAAAGTAACCGTCTTTGAGGCTGGCAAGCAATTAGGCGGACTGGCTACCTATCATGATTATGGTCCATTTGTTTGGGATCGTTTCTACCATGTGATTTTACCGTCCGATACTTATTTGATTAAATTGATTCAAGAAATTGGTCTGGCGGATCGGCTACATTGGCGACCCACTCTTACAGGTTGCTATATTGACCGAAAGTTGTATTCGATTAGCAATACCTGGGAATTTTTGCGGTTTCCGCCGTTGACTCTAATTGGTAAGCTGCGGTTAGCAGTGACTCTTTTATATGGTTCGCGGATCCAAAATTGGCGGCGACTAGAAAAAATTCCTGTGGAGGATTGGTTAATTAAGATCTCCGGGACAAATACATATGAGAAACTTTGGAAACCATTGCTGTTAGCTAAGTTAGGAGAAAACTACAAGCGTGTTTCCGCTGTCTTTATTTGGTCATATATCAAACGACTTTTTTCGGCTCGCGATTCTTCTTTACATAAAGAACAACTGGGTTATGTTGAGGGTGGTTATAAGACTGTTTTTCAAAGATTAGAAAAATTAATTTGCTCGGCTGGTGGCGAGATTCGGACTGGGGTTGCGGTGGCGCATATTGCACCTCATCATCAGGGAGGATTGTGGGTTGAGCATGGCGGTGAAAAGCAGCATTTTGATAAAGTAATTTTCACTGGGCCAGTGAATGTTTTGGAGCAGGTTGCGGCTAAGGAGTTAGTGTGTGTCAGCGATCGCTCAACCGTTGAGTATTTAGGGGTAATTTGCATGACGCTCATCACTCGTAAGGCTTTAGTTCCTTATTATGTGGTGAATCTCGCCGATCGTCGGATTCCTTTTACGGGAGTGATTGGGATGAGCAATTTAGTTTCTTTGCAGGAGACAGCGGGATTACATATGACGTATTTTCCCAAATATCTACCTTCCGATGACCCAATCTTTCAACAAACAGATGATGAGTTACACAAGCTATTTTTTCAAGGCATACGCTTGATGTTCCCGGATTTACAAGCCGATGATATCGTGACTGTACATATTAATCGAGCCTTAAAAATGCAACCCCTACAAGTTTTGAACTATTCCCGCCTAATTCCAACTGTGACAGGAAATGA
This sequence comes from Cyanophyceae cyanobacterium, assembly GCA_038214545.1. Taxonomy (GTDB): domain Bacteria; phylum Cyanobacteriota; class Cyanobacteriia; order Cyanobacteriales; family Nostocaceae; genus JBBQRU01. The sequence goes on from JBBQRU010000006.1 coordinate 29,719, forward strand.
TGATTTTTTTGTACTGAACACCTCACAATTTGTCAATGAAACTTTAAATAATAATACAGTGGTTAAATATGTTGATAATTTCACGAGCAAGTTCTCCACGTAAATATGAAAATTGTCACTGTATTAGGTGCTAGACCGCAGTTTATCAAAGCATCTGTAGTTAGTCGGGCTTTTAAAAATGCGGAAATTAATGAAGTTATTATTCATACAGGTCAACATTTCGACTCATTAATGTCTGATGTTTTCTTTCAAGATTTAGATTTACCTCAACCCGATTATCACTTAAATATTCATAGCCTGAATCATGGAGCAATGACAGGTAGAATGATGGAGGCGATTGAGGAATTAGTAATTCAAGAGCAGCCTGATTGGATTTGTGTTTATGGAGATACTAACTCAACATTAGCCGGAGCAATAGTTGCCGCGAAGCTACACAATATTTCTCTAGCTCATATAGAGGCTGGACTGCGAAGCTTTAATCGGCAAATGCCGGAAGAAGTGAATCGAGTTGTCACTGACCATCTTTCGCAACTTCTGTTCGCCCCTACGCCTCTAGCAGTTAAATGTCTCCAAGATGAAGGGATTTATTCAGGAGTCCATTTAGTTGGAGATGTAATGATGGATGCTATTTTGAACTATCAGCATCAAGCTCAGCAGACCTCAGATATTTTAACGAAGTATCAATTAAGTCATGATGAATTTTATCTAGCGACGATCCACCGACCAAGTAATACAGATGATGTCAGCCGTTTGAGTTCTATCCTCAACAGTTTTACCAAATTAGATTTCCCTGTTGTTTTTCCAATCCACCCGCGTACCCAGGCTCAAATTAAAAATATGGGATTAACTCACTATTTTGATAGTGATGCAATTGTTGCTCTTCCACCCGTTAGTTATTTGGATATGCTGGTATTGGAAAGTACTTGTCGCTCTATAATTACTGATTCTGGAGGTATCCAAAAAGAAGCTTATATTTTGCAGCGTCCTTGCTTCACTCTTCGCCAAGAAACTGAATGGAAAGAGACAGTTGATCTCGGTTGGAATCAACTTGTACAGCCGGAAAATTTAAGCGCATCAATTGCTAATTTTACTTTGCCATCGGCATCGCCTACAGTTTACGGCATTGGTAATGCTGCAACTCAGATTAGTGAGCTATTGGTAAATCATACGGCTTGATCTAGTGGATTTACATAGTAAACACGAATAAATTTGTAATATTTTAAATAACATCTACCAGTACTTGACATATGAATAGCATCAAATGGTTGGCAGCGGTAATTGCGGGAATTTTTATGAGCAGCTTTACTACCAGTAAGGCTCATGCCGTTTCTTTCACCCCAATTGCCGATACTAACACAACATTTAATTCCTTCGATTTTTTCCCCAGTATCAATAATGACGGTACTGTGGTTTTCTCCGCTGTCGGTACAGGTGGTAGCGCCATCTTTAGCAGTAGTAATGGCACAACAAGTAAGATTTATGATAGTGTGCCGTTGAGCTTATCGCCAGCAATCAATGATGCTGGTACTGTTGCTTTCGGGGCTAACCGAGGTGAAAGTAGCGGTGTCTTTACGATTGATAGTCAGGGGAATTTAGCTACTATCGCTGAAAACACAGATCCTAGAGTGTTTGACAACCCTGTAATTAACAACAAGGGTACTGTAGCTTTATCCTCTGTGGCTGCGGGAGGTCGGGAAATATTCATCAGTAATCAGGGAGTGAAAACTACGATTGCTGACACTAGCGGACTATATAGCGTTTTGGATGGCTACGCCCTCAATGATTCTGGTGTCGTTAGCTTCTCAGCTAGTTTGAAAGCTGGAGGGCGCGGTATTTTCACTGTTGATGGTGGAGTGACTAACACTATTGCTAACACTAGCGGCTTTAGTTTCCTTTTCCCTCCAGCACTTAGTAACACAGGGACAGTTGCTTTTAAGGGTGTTCTCCCTAAGTTGGCGGGAGAAGGAATTTATACCGCTCATGGTGGGAAAATAACGCCTATTGCTGATAATAGTGGTGCCTTTAGTTTCTTTGAAAACCCAGCCATCAACAATCAAGATACTGTTGCCTTTAAGGCAGTGTTAAAGGACGGAGGTTTGGGTATTTACACTGGAGCAGATCCGGTCGCTAATAAGATAATTTCTGCAGGCGACCCGCTTTTAGGCTCGACAGTCACAAATCTGTTTTTATCAAGAAAAGGAATAAATGATGCCAATCAGATTGTCTTCTACGCCCAACTGGCAAATGGTACAAGTGGCATCTTTCGTGCTGATTCACACTTAGCATCTGATTGCCCATCCTCTGTTCCAGAACCAAATTCGATTTTAGCTTTGTTGACAGTAGGTGCATTAAGTGCATTTGTCCGCTATAAACGGTAATTAAACAATCTCAAATAACGTATAACGGGCAATGATTTACACTACCAAATCTGAAGTGCCTGTTGCAAATAAAGAACTGCCTAAGAGTACGTTACAGATTGACCCTTGGTTGGTGGCTGTACTTGCTTGCTATACGTTATTTGCTTGGGCTAGTTGGGGCAAAATTCAATATGCCATTTGGGATGTTGGACGTGAGGTGGAAATACCAACGCGGATTTTGGCAGGACAAGTACTCTACCGAGATGTAGAAACTTTTTATGGGCCACTTGCTTACTATGCTAATGCCTTAGTTCTACTGGTGTTTGGACAGCATTTGCAGGTGTTTTATGCCATCGGGTTGAGCTTAACTTTGGTGGCGACATTACTATTTTATCGGTTGGCAAGGCGGCTGACTAATGCTCGGTGGGCGGCTCTGAGTACAGTGTATATTTTAATTCAATGTGCTTTGAGTCCAGGGTTGTTTAATTTCATCATGCCCTACAGTTATGGAGGTGTTTATGCTACAGTCCTTTGTTTGATTGCGATCGCTAGTTTTGATTGTTATGCAGCTACAGGTAAAGTTAGTTGGTTAGTCGCCGCAGCCATCGCCTGTGGTGGTGCGGGAATTGCTAAACAAGAGTACGGCGTAGCGGCTTTAGTTGCTGTGTTAGTTGGGATTATCTTTTGTCCGCAAAGTCTCAACACTAAGGTGAAGCACAGCATAATTTTAATTTTGGTGGCGAGTGCATGTGCATTCCTACCGTTGTTTTTACTTGCTCAGTTTGCTTCCTGGGAGCAACTGCAATCATCGCTGATGCCCGTGAGTAAACTCAGTGTTCTCAACCGCAACACTTTTTTTCAGGTTTCACCAGCGAAAACTCTTCATATCTGGTTGTCTAGTTTCAAAGTTTTCTTGACTAGTTCTGTGCTCATTTTAGTATCACTCATCATCACCCGATGGTCGATAAGAAGATGGTTTAATCGCTATCCACAATGGTTGAGAAACTTATTGGGGTTATTTACTAGCCTTTTTTCGGCACGGTTGATTTTTAGTTTAGGGAGTAGATTTTCTCACGAGGCTTGGGATTTATTTCCGCTGCGCGATTTGTCTTGGTTCATCCCCGTATTAGTCGGATGGTTTGCTTTCAATCGACCGCAACTACCACAGCATAAAAATGCACCTTTGTTATGGACATTACTAATTTTTTCACTGTTACTTAATGCTCGGTGGTTATTCTACATAAATTTTTATGGATTATATGCTTGGTCAGTAGCATTGCTATTTTTTACAATTCTTTATTATTTACGATGTCATCAAAAATTAGTTTGGCACTACTTGTTAATTTGCTTACTGATGTTTAGCAATGAAAAACTAGGTGAACTATCCCAATATCGTTATGCAGTCCAATCACCCTATGGCAATTTCTCGACTATCAATGCTGGTCTTGCCCGTGCCTACAATCAGACTATTAATGCAATCAATGTTTCTCAGGTGCAGTCGTTACTGGTATTACCAGAATGCTCTATCCTCACTTTTATGACAGGTACTTATTCTCCGAGCCGAATCATCACTTTTCAACCTATCGCTCTGGCTGATTCCCACGCGGAGGAGGAATTTATTGCCAGTATGAAAACTAATCCTCCTGAGATGATTGTCTATGTGGATATGCCTTTCCGGGAAATGGGTTATAAAAACTACGCCGACTTTAACCCGCTGGTTGACCGCTGGATCACCCAAGAACATAAACTTATCCACACTTTTCCCTCAGATGAAGGTGCGATTCGGATCTACACCAATATTTAGTTAAAAATATTTCAGAATAACCAAATGTCTACGCAAATTTTCGACAATCAAATACTCATAGCTCAAACTCCGACAGGTCAAACTCTCTTCACTACACAGGTACCAGTTAACCAAAATGCTACTGACGGCGTATCTTATGAACTAGGGATGAAATTTCAAAGTACCAAAGCTGGTCAGATTACAGCAATTCGTTATTGGAAAGCATCCAGTGAGAGCGGAACTCATATTGGTAAAATATGGTCAACTGCAGGTAACACCCTAGCAACTGTTACTTTTACGAATGAAACTGCATCGGGTTGGCAACAACAGGTTCTCAGTACTCCCCTGAATATTCAAGCAAATACTATCTATATAGTATCTGTGAATGTTATTAGCTATTTTCCGATCTCTTTAGATGAATTGGGCAGTTCAGTTGTCAATGGGGATCTGAGTTCAGTTGCTGATGGTAATAATGGCGTGTTTGGTAGTCCTAATACTTTGCCGACTAACTCCTTCAGAAACAGTAATTATTACCGTGACATTGTCTTCCTGGCTGCCTCTAGTATTATCCAAGTTAGTGGTGATAATCAAAGCGCGGCGTCAGGAACTGCCTTACCTAACCCGCTAGTTGTGCAAGTCAACAACTCTGCTGGAAGTCCTCAATCCGGAGTGACAGTTAACTTTGCGATCGCTAGTGGTAGTGGATCGGTATCCCCCAGCAGTGCGGTCACTAATGCCAGTGGTCAAGCTAGCACCGTACTAACTTTAGGGTCGGCAACTAATAACAGTGCTGTCACGGTGACAGCGACAGCTTCTGGCATTGGCAGTGTTACCTTCGGCGCGAAAGTCAGACCGGCAAACCCGAATGCCATTTATTTAGAAAATCAACGTCCTGGAACCACAAATTGGCGGATCTCCAATCCAGTTACTGAAAGCGCTCCGGAAATTGTTGGTTATGCCAGCGCTGCTAGTGTCAATAAAGGTGGATCGCTGCCAATCAAAGTTTCTCTAGCACAATCGGGTTCTTTTCAAGTAGACATATACCGTCTGGGTTACTATGCAGGAGTCGGTGGACGACTAATATTGAGCGCTAGCAACCTCAATGGTATTACTCAGCCTGCCTGTACAATTACAGACACTAATACTAACCTTGTTGAGTGTAAATGGTCAACTTCTTATACCTTGGCAGTTAGTGCTAGCTGGGTCAGTGGTCTATATATCGCCAAACTGACCGAGCAGACAAATGGCAAACAAACACAGGTTTGGTTTGTTGTTCGCGATGATAGTAGTACGTCTGAAGTTTTGTTCCAAAGTAGCTTTAGTACCTTCCAAGCTTATAATAACGCTGGTAATTACAGCTTGTACTCATGGAATAGTCTCAATGGTCAAAGTGCCTTAAAAGTTTCTTACGACCGACCATTTTCCCAAACAAGTACTCGCACAATTGAAAGTAACAATATCCTGCGTTGGGAGTACAATATGGCGCGGTGGCTGGAATCGCAAAGTTATAACGTTTCCTACGTCACAAATGTAGATGCCCATGCCAACTCGCAACTACTACGCCAGCACAAAGTATTTCTGTCAGTTGGTCATGATGAGTACTGGTCGTTGGAGGAACGTAATAATGTTGAGCAGTCTCGCAATGCTGGAGTGAATTTGGCTTTTTTCTCATCTAATACATGTTACTGGCGAGTGCGCTATGAGAACTCTAGTACTGGTGCAACCAATCGAGTCATGGCATGTTACAAAGAAAATTGGGCAAAAGACCCAGTCGCTCCAACGAATAAATTCCGCAGTCCACAAAATAACAAACCAGAAAATGGTTTGCTAGGAGTGATGTATACAGGCGATACCAATGACTATTACGGTGGTTATGATTTTGTCGTCTCTAATAGTACTGACCCTTACTTTGCCAATACTAATCTTAGTAACGGTGACAAACTGACTCAGTTAGTGGGTTTTGAATGGGATGCGGTAATTAATAACGGCTCTTCCCCTAGTGGATTGGTGACTCTATCCCAATCCTCAGTAAATCCAGTCCCTGCAAACAGTATTGATCCAGATGTACCTCCAGGAACCAATTATCAAGTAGCAAATGCAGTCCGTTACACGACTCCTGGCGGTGCTAAGGTTTTTGCAGTCGGCTCTAATCAATGGATGTGGGGATTAGACAGCGATGGTGTGAGTACGCCAAGGGAAGATGTTCGGGCTAAGCAAATAACTGTGAATATTCTGGCAGATATGGGCGCTAAACCTCAAACTCCAGATGCCAACATAGTTGTGCCTTAATTCTCTCTTGAAACAAAACGTGTCTGCTATTGCTGTAGGCGCGTTTTGGCATTTTTTACCTGTAAACCATAGTAAAGAGCGTAGATGATGAATTTAAGAATTAGGCGACGAAGATTTGGTCAACTAGCGATCGCCTCTGCAGTTACGACTGCGATCGCAAATCTCGCAGGAAAGGGAGTTGCACAACAACCTTCGGAGATAATTTACGGAGTACGCCTGGGTAGTACCGGCGGAAACCTTAAAGATCCCGCCAACATTACCCCAAGTATAGTTTTAACATCTTTAGATATAGCCACAGGTAAAGATGTTTCCAATGTTGAACTCCCAGAAACTGAGGTGAGCAACCGAGAAAGAGCAACTGAATCTAGAAGTAAAGCTGTATTCAACCAGCCAAGTGAACGGATAACTGGTTTCACTATTCTGCCCAATGGCACTTTTGTAATGGCTGCTTTAGCGGAAACGCAAAATGGTCAATTTAATCGCCTTAAATTTACCGATAGCTCTCAACAAGGTCTAAAATTATCAGGTTTCCGAAAATCTAATAGCTCAATAGAAAGTTTATTGGCAACCAAAGAAAATCAACTTATTTCTATAGTCAGTCTTAATCAAGGCACTCCACCTTTTGAATTCGCGAATATCAATATTAAAACAGGAATTCTTGATTCGGGAATTGAATTAGGTTTGCCATTACTAAAACCGTTACGGCGTTATAGTAATCTCGCCCAACATCCTGACGGGACAATTCACGCTACGACTATTGGCTCTGAAGGAACTACTCTTTTGGTGAAATTAGATTTGGTAAATAGATCGATTTTAACTGGAAGAGGAAAATTTATCATTTTGTCACAGTTGAAATTCGATAATCAGTTTTTAAGAAATGATTTGCTCAGCCTAGCTATCTCTCCATCAGGTCAACTCTTTGCACTTGCTGACCCCAATTATGAAAAGACTAATTCTCTATTTTTAATCGATGCGAAAACCGGAGAAATGAAGCTTTTAAGAAAATTTGCGGTGGATAAAATTGCCTTTGCCCGTAGTTAACCTAAATCAAACAATAAACAGGAGTGAAAAACATGTACGCTCAATCTTTAAGCCATAAACTAAGGTCACAAAAATACAGAGAATCAGTAAGTATCATTGTTCCTTGCTTTAACGAATCGGAAGGAATCGCCTCTTTAAAGAAGAAGCTAGTTCCCGTCTTAACTAAATTGCGATTACTGAGCACTGTCGAACTAATTTGTGTTGACGATGGTAGCACTGATGACACTTTTTTAAAATTACAGCAGCACTTTGGTCAGCTAGCACAAATAGTCCGTCATGAGAAAAACAAAGGTCTTTCAGCCGCAATTAAAACTGGCTGTGCTTACTCCACAAGCAGTATTATTTGTACTATAGACAGTGATTGCACCTACGATCCCCAAGATTTAGTGCCACTTTTAGATTTAATGGATCAAGATGTTGATATCGTCACGGCATCTCCATACCACCCCAAAGGCAAAGTTCTCAACGTTCCTGCTTGGCGTTTATTTCTGAGCAAAGGTTTGTCACAGCTTTATCGGTTAGTATTGCCACAAAAGCTCTATACCTATACCAGTATGTTTAGAGCATATCGCCGAGAAGTTATGGAAAATGTACCAATCACCCACCCAGGATTTCTCGGTTTGGTAGAGGTTGTGGCTGAATCAATGCTATGTGGATATCAAGTAGTCGAATATCCAGCTCAATTGAGTAGTCGAGTATTTGGACAGTCAAAACTGCGTGTAGCAAGAGTTATTTCGCATCACTTAAAATATATCGGTAAGCTGATTCTGCGGCAGACATTGAGAAAGAAAACTGTCCGTTTATTGCAATATAATCAGAAAAAAAGTCTGAAAATTATTAAGTAGGTGGACGTATTGTTTGTAGTTGCGCTAAAGCGTAAGCCAATTTCTATGCTTATCTACTTAGGAGCTTGATGGTAACATTTCAATACCCAGAAGCATCAGGAAGGTTAACTAAGTGTCTAATATTGTAGTTCAAGTAGAAAATTTAAGTAAAAAATATGTCATTAGACATCAGGCGGAAGGACAAAGTTATAAGTCTTTACGAGATGTGATTACCAATGGAGTAAAGTCACTTAGTCAAAAGCTGATGCGGTCTTCTAGTTCAAAGCTACAAACAGGACACGAAGATTTTTGGGCGTTGAAGGATATTTTCTTTGACATCAAACAAGGTGAAAGGATCGGCTTTATTGGTCGTAATGGTGCAGGTAAATCAACCTTACTAAAAGTTTTGAGCCGCATTACAGAACCAACTACTGGACGAATATCGATTAAAAACAGAGTCGCCAGCTTGTTGGAGGTTGGTACAGGTTTCCATCCAGAACTAACTGGCCGAGAAAATATCTATCTTAATGGCGCGATTTTGGGTATGAGTAAAGCCGATATCAAAAAGAATTTTGATGAGATTGTGGCTTTTGCTGAGGTAGAGAAGTTTTTAGATACACCTGTCAAACGATACTCTTCAGGAATGTATGTGCGCCTTGCTTTTGCAGTAGCAGCACATTTGGAACCAGAGATTTTGATTGTCGATGAGGTATTAGCAGTAGGAGATGCTAAATTCCAAAGAAAATGTTTAGCTAAAATGGAAGATGTTGGCAAAGAAGGAAGAACAGTTTTATTTGTTAGTCATCAAATGGCAGCAGTTAAAAAACTATGTTCGAGAGCAATATTCATGCAGTCAGGCAAAATTCAGTTTAATGGATCTGTAGATCGGGCGATGGATTATTATTTAGAAGATCATTCAGGAAATTTTGCTCAAAATGGCGCATCAAAACTTTTAGAAATGAAGCGTTCTGGGAATGGAGATCTCAGATTAACTGGGTTTGCAGTAGAAAATTCAGTTGGAGTTAATCTCACAACAGTCTCTTCGGGACAGGATATTGTTTTGAATTTTTACTATGAGTTGATGACTACTGAAAAAGTTAGCGATATTAGTATTGGTTTTTCTCTACATAATTATTTTGGCGAGCCGTTGAGTATTTTTTACAGTGATTATGTTGGACAAATTTTTTCTTTCCTTCCTCATCAAGGAATATTTAAATGTAAAATTAAGGACTTTCCTTTTTCACAAGGTAGGTATTTTATTGGGGCACGAGTCATGACAATTAATGGTACAGAGGTTGACTGGCCACAAGGTTATTTAGGTTTTATTGATGTACAAGAAGGTTTATTCTATACAGAAGGAGATATTCGTCCTCAAGATATTGGTTCGGTTTTGATTCGCGGAGATTGGGAATTAACTACAGTTTCGGGTCAACAAGATGTTTCAAAATTTTAAGAAAGTTGGTAGGCGTTGTAAAAAAGCAATAGCTAGTTTTTACACTGCCTTATCTGAAGAAACGACTTACTATAATTCTTTCTCCCAAGAAGGAGAGGATATGATACTTCGACGTATATTTGGGCACAAAAAAAATGGTTTTTACATTGATATAGGTGCTTTTCATCCACAAAATCTTTCAAATACTTATTTCTTCTATCAGCTTGGTTGGAGAGGCTTAAATATTGATGCTATGCCTGGAAGTATGAAAATTTTTAATCAGATTAGACCTCGTGATATCAATTTAGAAAAAGCAATTTCGCATACGAAAGAAACATTGACATACTATGAGTTTAACGCTCCTAATCTTAATGGTTTTTCTGAGGAACTTTCTTTGGCAAGAGATGGATGGAAGGTAGGAGAATGGGAAGCGCAACTGCTCAATAAGAGTGAAATTACAACTTATACTTTAGCAGAGGTTTTAAATGAGTATTTAATTGAAAACCAAGTGATAGATTTTTTGAGCGTTGATGTGGAAGGCTTGGATTATCAAGTTTTAATGTCAAATGATTGGTCAAAATATCAACCAAATATAGTATTAGTAGAAGATTTAGAAATTACTTCATTAGATAGAATTAATAATTCTAAGATTTATAACTTAATGCGCGAGCAAGGGTATGAGCTTTATAGCAAATCAGTCAATACTCTGATATTCAAACTCAAGGAATTCAAAGTAGAAGCATGAATTGGATAATACATTTATCTTGCTTAATGCAATTGATTAATAAATAACTAGTCAAGTGATGAATACAAATGCATACCAATTTAAAATTCCGCCTGTTCCAGATGGAATCCCACGCCCATTGTGGTCTGTAATGATTCCTACTTATAACTGTGCAAAATATCTGCGTCAGACACTGAAAAGTGTATTAGCACAAGATCCTGGTTCTGAGGTGATGCAGATCGAAGTAATTGACGATTATTCTACACAGGACGATCCTGAAGCAGTTGTTGAAGAACTAGGGTGTGGTCGCGTAGGGTTTTACCGACAGTCAGAGAATGTAGGTCATATAAAGAATTTTCAGACTTGCTTGGAACGTTCGCGAGGAAAGTTTATTCATCTACTACACGGTGATGATTGCGTGCAAGATGGCTTCTACAGCCTTCTTCAAAAAGGTTTTGAGCAGGACTCTAAAATTGGCGCTGCTTTCTGCCGCCACATTCACATTGATGAAGAAGGTTTGCAGCAATATGTTTCTGACCTAGAACAGCCTGAAAGTGGGATTTTGCATAACTGGCTGGAAAAAATTGCGGTGAAACAGTTAATTCAGACACCAGCGATCGCAGTACGACGCGATGTATACGAAGATCTGGGAATATTTGACAGCCGCTTATCTTCCTGTGAGGACTGGGAAATGTGGATACGAATTGCGGCAAAATACCCAATTTGGTATGAACCTGAATTACTAGCACTATATCGTGTTCGCTCCAATTCTAATACTGAAAGACATCTGCGAACTGGTAAAGAAATTCAAAATATCCGTAGGGTGATTTGCATGACTAAAGACTACTTACCAAATGAGAGTGCTAATAAGCTTTCAAAAACTGCCCGAGAAAATTATGCGTTCTACGGGTTGAATAAAGCTCAAAATTTCATTTCAAACGGAGAGCGCATTACGGGGTTAAATTTGATACTTGAAGCCTTTAGATGTAGTTTTTCCGTAAACGTGATGTACCAGACACTGAGGATGATTTCGAGTTTTTGTAGACAATAAACCTCTTGCATAAATATTTCTTACTCATGCTATATTAACTTACTATTCAATGTAATGAAACTTAAACTTGAATTGCTCCGAATGAATAAGCTAAAAGTATTCGTCCTCCTTGCAGTTACAATTTGGCTCGCCCACTTTTGGAATTATCAAAGTTTTGGATTGTACGAAGAAGATCTCTATAGGATTACCAGGGTGATAGGGACGCCTTGGTCTAAAGTTTGGGAAATAATCTTAGAAGGTGGCGGACAGGGACGTCCACTGCACGATGGTCTAATATATTTGTTTTCATCCTTAGGAATCAAATTAGGAGGGTTAAATTTTGTTTATTGGATTGGCTATGTCATCATCACAGCGAATTCATTTTTGTTCTATATTTTGCTGAAGCGTTTATTTGAAAAACAGGTTTTTACTGTGACTGGGGCCTTAGCATTTTGCCTGTATCCTGCTGATACGACCCAAGCCTTTCTAACGCATGCACTAGGAATACAGCCATCTTTGATGTTGTTTTTAATTGCACTCCATTGCTATCTTTCTGGCAAAAAGAAGGTTTCGTACTTGCTAATTTTTGGCTCCTTACTCTGTTATGAAACAATTTATCCAGTATTTCTTGCCGCGCCCCTTCTCAATAATAAATGGGATTCAAAGTTAAAAGGAGAGTTAATCAAACATACTTTTTTTTTAGGAGTCATGATACTTTTTTTAGTCATCATTCGCAAGCTTACAATAGGGGGAGTTGGGGTTATAAAAGACTTAAGTATCCTCTCTGCCATTCGCTTGTCAGTTTACCAAATGCTTATAGGACCTATTGTAAGCATGGCAATGTTTTTATATCGTCCTATCCAGACATTGTTGGCATTAAATGGGGAGCAGCTAAAAGTCTTGTCGCTATATTTAATTGGACTGATGTGGGTACTGTCTCGCCTAAAGCTTGGCAATTCAAGCAATATACTTCGTTTAACGACTTCGATCAAAACCGAGGTTTTTGCTTTAGAGATTCCTGAATTTTTCAAGCATCTCGCTAAATTAGCTTTAATCGGATTAACTATGCTGGTTTTGGCGTATCCTCTTACATTTACCACCGCTGCTACTGCCGTCAGTGGAAGAGGATCGCGTGTTCATACGGCTGCCATATTTGGAGCCTCTATCCTATGTGCTTGTGTCTGTTCAGCAGTCCTATTTGTCGCTAGCGCCTATCGCAAGAAGCGTATAGCAACATTGGGCTTAGCAACATTCTTTGCCTTGCTAGTAGGGTTTGGATTGACTGTGCAGCAGGATTATAAAATAAGTTGGCAGTATCAACGGGCATTTTGGACAGATGTCATCAGTCTTTGTCCAGACATGACTGACGGAACTATAATTCTGGTGGAATTAACTAATCTTAAAAACCCACAGCAAATTGAAGCTCACAGTTGGAGCATCCCTATTATTCTAAACTCAATCTATCAATTTCCTGACAGTTGGAAATTTGTACCGAGAGTGTACACATTAAAACCACATTGGCAGGAAGAAATTGTTTTAGAGGGAAATCTTTTCCAGTTGAGTAAAGCTACTAATTGGCTGTCATGGCTAAAGCCTAAGCCCAATGATACGATTCAAAGTTCCAGTGTAATTCTGCTAGAGGTCAACAATGGACATTTAACTCGTAGAACTGAAACTCTCGAAATTGCTGAACAAAAATTCAGATTCAAAGAAATATCAGCTTTAAAACTTCCGGTATTTAAAAAAGGTTCTCTTTACAACTACCTGATTAAAGATGATGACGAAAACCCAATTAATTACGTTCTTTGAGCAATAATATTGCCAATTTGCCGGAATTAGTAGAGACCAAATCTATATAACATATGCTTATTTGAATAAGCTTATTATCCTTTCTGTTTTTTCTCTCTTTTCTCTTCACATCTTAACGCCATATCAGGCTATCGGCTAACGTCTTCGGCTAACGCTTTCGGCTTCGCTTCGCTTCTGCGGTTCGTCAATCAAAAACTAATTTTAGAAAAAATACTTCAAAGTGAAAACAGCTATTAGCGTGATTATCTGTACCCACAATCCTCGACGAGATTACCTTGGTAGAGTATTACAGGCACTAAAAGAGCAGACTCTGGCGATGATTTTTTGGGAAATATTACTAATTGATAATGCCAGTGAAAAAAAAATTGCATCGGAAATTGACTTAAGCTGGCATCACCAATCTCGCTGTATTAGAGAAGAAAAATTAGGTTTAACTCATGCGCGATTACGTGGATTTAAAGAAGCAGAATCGGAGACTTTAGTCTTTGTTGATGATGATAATGTTTTAAACCATGACTATTTAGAAGTAGCTATGAAAATTAGCCAAAATTTCCCCATGATTGGTGCTTGGGGTGGACAAGTGATAGCTGAATTTGAAGAGGAACCTCCAGAATGGACAAAGCCAGAACTAAAAAATTACTTATATTCTCTAGCCTGCCGAGAATTTGAACGAGATAGTTGGTCAAATTTGCTGCATCAACACGAAACAACTCCGTGTGGTGCTGGGCTTTGTGTTCGTAAGGTGGTGCTCAAAAACTATGCTGACTTGGTTGATCGAGATCCGAAACGTATAGAGATGGATCGTAAAGGTAGCTCACTAATTAGCTGTGGAGACACAGATATAGCATTTACAGCTTGTGATATTGGCTTAGGAACAGGACAGTTTACATCTTTGAAACTGAATCATTTGATACCTCCTAGCCGTTTAAAAGAAGATTACCTCCTACGTCTAACAACAGGATTATTTTATTCAGGAACTATCTTGGATTATCTGCGAGGTAAAATGCCACCTCCAGCAAATTGGCAATCATCAAAGCTTTATTTGTTATATATACGTCTTCGATATGGTGTTAGAAGGTGTCGTTTTTATGCCGCCCAGCAACAAGGTATTGAATCAGCTCGAAAAGAAATCCAATGAACTTAAAACATGTTGTACTTACAAATCCTACACTCAACGGTTTTGCATATGGTGTGCTGAGAGATTTTGAAGCGGAGATTTTGCGCCTCACAGGTGGAGAACAAATAATGACTCCAAGGCGAAAATTGCCAAAATTTTTAGAACAACGTCTAGAACATGGTACTCGCTATGGTAGCTTGCGAAAATTTGTTCCGAGAGTTGAATATGACCTGAAAGCTGATGTACTTTGGGTAATACTAATGGGACCAGAAGACTTTCCGCTCGATCTATTTAAAAATTGGCAGAAAAATGTAGGGACAAAAATTCTTTATATATTTGATACTTTTGAAAGCCAACTCCCGATAATTCGGCGAGTTTTACAATCCGCAAAATGGGATCTGGCGATTACTTCCTTTCATAGTGCATTACCTTTTTTGACAGAACATACACAACAAAAGTGGTATGCCGTGGCGCAAGGTGTAAAGCTTGACAGATTTGCACCAGTATCTAAAGCTGAAAAATTAATTGGTTTTTCGGCTTATGGTCGCCGATTAGAAAATATCCATAGCAGTGTTCAAAAATTCTGTTTACAAACAGGTAAATATTATGAATATACGACGACAACTTCCCCGCAATCGCTAATCAATCCACTAGAAAATTATCACCAATATGCATGGCATTTAAAACATAGCTTTTTCACATTCTCTTGGCCTGTAGAGTTAACGAATCCGCAAAGAGTTTTGACATTTAGTCCAATTACTTGTCGATGGTTTGAAGCGGCAGCGAGTGGTACAGTGATTCTCGGTCAAGCTCCCAAGGATCATGAATTTGTGAAGATATTCGGCAATGATTTGGTAATCCCAATTGAGCCTGAGCAGCAAGATTATCACCATTTATGGGAGAAAATTTGGGAGCATCGCGATGATTATTTACAATCCGCATTGAGAGTTAGAGATAAACTGGCAGAAAGTTGGAGTTGGGAAAGTCGAGTTCGAGAAATTCTCAATTTAATTAAAATTTAAATGAAAAAAATCATATATGTTCAATATACAAATCCAGGGATTTATCCACCTTTGGAGCATAGTTCACGCTGTTTATCACAAGATGGTTGGGAGGTAATGTTTCTGGGAATTGGAGCCTTAAATGCATCCGTTTTGTGTTTTCCGGCTCATCCTCAGATTACGGTAAAATTAATGCCCTATTGTCCACCTGGCTGGCGACAGAAGTTGCATTACATACAATTTTGTCTCTGGGTAGTACTAGAGACCTGGCATTGGCAACCACGATGGGTCTATGCATCAGATTCACTTTCTTGCCCTGTGGCTTTGCTAATAAGTTTCTTCCCTAAATTGAGTGTAATTTACCATGAGCATGATACACCTAGCAGTACATCTAATAGCTTATTTATCCGCTTGTGTTTAACAGCGAGGAAACACTTAGCAACCACAGCTAAAATGTGTGTGCTCCCGAATCAACAAAGAGCAGATCGGTTTCAGGAATTAATGCACAGTCAAAAACTTTTTTGTGTTTGGAATTGCCCAAGCCAAGAGGAAGTTTACCTCCCAAGCTCACCTCGTAATCCAGATGAATTATGGATTTGGTATCATGGTTCCATCGTTCCACTGCAATTACCAGAAACAATTTTGGCAGCTTTGGTAATATTACCCGCGTATGTCAAGCTGCGTGTAGTTGGATATGAAACAATCGGAAATGAGGGCTATGTCGAGCAACTCCAAAAAAGAGCTAAGGAGTTAGGCATTAGTGAGCGATTTGAATATTTAGGAACTTTGCCTACGAGAAAAGAACTTTTCGATTCATGTCAGAAATGTGACATTGGAATTGCTTTATTTCCACACAACAATCCTCAACCGATGCCTGGTGCTTCTAATAAGCCTTTTGATTATCTAGCTTGTGGGTTAGCGTTATTAGTTTCCGATCTCCCCGATTGGACGCAAATGTACGTAGAGCCTGGTTATGGATTGGCTTGCGACCCTACTTACCCAGAAAGTATTGCTGCTCAGGTGAAATGGTTTATTGAGCATCCTTTAGAAAGACAAGAAATGGGGAGTCGTGGTAAACAACGCATTCTTCAAGATTGGAATTATGAAACCCAGTTTGCTACTGTCAAAAAATCCTTAATTTAATCATGGTGCGTTTAGCTTATTTTGTGTCTCACCCGATTCAGTATCAAGTTCCTTTACTGCGACTGATTGCTGCTGAACCAGAAATTGACTTCAAAGTTTTCTTCTATAGTGATTTTTCCTTAACCGCTTATCAAGATGAAGGATTTGGACGATTAATTAAATGGGATGTGCCTCTAACAGAAGGTTACGAATATCAATTTCTCGATGTGTGGGGTAGTAAACAACAGCGAAACTGGTTACAGCAACCAATTGCTCAAAATATTTACCAACATTTAAAACGAGAGAAATTTGATGCAATTTGGGTACACGGATGGTCTTGGTTTTGTAGCTTACAAGTAGTATTAGCGGCAGACAAGCTAGGTATACCGATTTTTATTCGCGGAGAAAGTAATGAATTGGCGGAAGTAACTCATCCGCTGAAACGTCGGCTCAAAAAAGTTGTTTTAGACTGGTTGTTTGAGAAAATGACGGGATTTCTTTATATTGGGACTCTCAACCGCCAATTTTACAAGAACTATGGCATTGATGACGATCGCTTGTTTTGCGTACCCTATGCCGTAGACAATGATTATTTTCAGCAGCGAGCCATGAGCGCTTTTAATCAGCGGGAGGAACTGCGGCGAACCCTAAATTTAGATCCGGGTAGACCGATTATTCTTTATGCTGCCAAGCTCATAGATGTGAAGCGTCCTCAGGACTTGCTTGCAGCCTATCGCTTACTCTCGGCTGATGGTGTCCAAGAACCAGATCCTTACTTGTTGTTTGTGGGAGACGGTATCTTGCGCCCGACTTTGGAAGCTGAAGCTCAAGCCACAAATTGGCACTCTATTCGCTTTCTCGGTTTTCGGAATCAGTCGGAAATGCCGGCTATGTATGATTTGTGTGATGTACTGGTCTTACCTTCTGATTTCGAGCCTTGGGGATTGGCAATCAATGAAGTGATGAATGCCGGAAAAGCTGTAATTGTAAGCGATCGCGTTGGCTGCGCTGCTGACTTGGTAATTGAGGGTCAAAATGGACGGACTTATCCGATGGGTGATATTGCGGCTTTAGCCGAGGTAATTTCCTGGGCAATCACTCATCATGCAACAGCTGGAGATATCAGCCGCAAAAAAATTCAACAGTGGAGTTATCAGCAAGATATTCAAGGTCTTAAACAAGCCTTAAATCACCTGTCAACTTAAAGAGGAAGGAAATGAAGAAAATTTTGATTGTTGGACAAACACTAGAGTTAGGTCGGACTGAAGAAGTTTACGGGCGAGGATTTTCGGCAATTGGCTGTGAGGTGCAACATTTTACTTGGGAAGAAGCAATCCCAAATTTATTTTCTCGCGTATGGTCGGATCGAGTAGCTTGGCGGCTAGCATGGCAACTATTCGCTAAATCAGCAAATCGAAAATTGCTCTTAGCAGCAAATCAGTTTCAGCCGGATTTAACTTTAGTGATATCCCCGCTTTTGCTTCATCCCCATAGTATCCAGGCTCTGAAGCAACATGGTCTGGTGTTTGTCTTTTTTACGGATAACCCTATAGATGCACATCATACTCACAGCAATGCTTGGGTACAGCAGGGATTCCGCTTGTGGGATGCATCTTTGATTTGGAGCCAAGAACTAGTCCAACGCTTACTTGCTAATGGGGTTAAAAAAGCCACATTACATCCGTTTTGTAGCGATGTGCAATATCACTTTCCTCAAAGACAAGCGCAGCCAGATTATGATGTTGCGTTTATTGGTAACTGGGATTCTAGCCGCAAGAGAGAACAGTATTTGCAAGCGATCGCTAATTATCGTTTAGGACTTTGGGGATCGAATTACTGGCATACTCATTGTCAAGAACCGGCGTTGAAAGGCTTGTGTCAAGGAATGTGTAGCTATACGGAAATTCCGGCGGTTTTAGGTTCTGCCAAAATTGGTCTAAATCTTCTGCGTCCTCAAAATGAAGCAGGACACAATATTAGAACATTTGAGATTCCCGCTACAGGTTCGCTAATGCTGAGCGAACGCAGTCAGGAGTTACTCAATCTATTTGCAGAAGATCGCGAAGCAGTTTATTTTTCTAGTCCTGGTGAGTTAAGACAAAAAGTTGATTATCTTTTGCAACATCCTGATTTGATGAACACAATCGCAACAGCCGGTTATCAACAAGCGCTTAAACATACGATTAATGAGAGAGTTAAAGAAATTAGCCAAATTTACAAGCAAATCAACTGTCAGAAATTAAATATCTCATGATGATTTTAGGGATTTGATTTATTCAAATTTAAATTCTCGTGTTTTTGCAATTGAATCTATTAACTTTAAACTATAAAATGTTTTACTAATTATGCACGGTCAAAATGAATACAATCAAATTAATCTTAATTCATCGCTAAAAACCCATGAAATACCTATTGAACCAGCTAAATTTAAATCAGATACTTATTTTAAAAAACTTAAATTATTTGTAATATTCTTTACAGTTGTAGCTAGCAGTTATCTATTTGATCATCGCCCAGAATCAATTTCAATTCAAAAAGCACTTCTGGCTTTAGGAATAACCTGGATTGGTCTCATCCCCAGTCTCCAGTTCCTCTCAGATCACCACCGACCACCACTACCATTTTTCCCACTAGTAGGTATTTTTTACGCTACTAGCTTCGGTTTGCCCATGTTTTATAACGAAGTGAAAATTGCCGATCGCTCATCTTTAGCAAATGTTAGTGAACAAGCCTTGTTATTGGTATTATTAGGTGTATTGGAAATGACTATTGCTTTTTATTTTTCTAAATTTACTTTGTTCAGAAAAGTTTCGCCAATTTTCCTACCTAAACCTTATCAGCGAAATAAATTACTAACTATATTATGGATATTTTTAATCCTACATACAGCTTCTTTATATATACGTTATCTTCAAGAAATTCCATCTTTAGGACAGTTATTAATTCCTTTTGGATATATGTCTTACGGAACTTTTTATCTTATCTGGTCTCAAGGAAAACTATCAAATTCGCAAACTTGGATTATATTAGGTTTATGTTTACCGCTTGAATGTATTCCCCGTTTGGCAAGTGGAGCATTAGCTCAAATTTTAACCTTAGGTTTATTTATAATAATACTTGTTTGGTATGAAACTAAAAGAATACCAATTATTAGTATTAGTATTTTACTAATAGTTTTTACTCTTTTAAATCCAGTTAAAAGTGAGTATCGAGCTTTAACTTGGGGTACCGGAAGATATGCTAAAGCAAATCCCATAGAGAAAGTACAGTTATTTGCTGACCTTGCAGTCAAACACTACACTAATATGGGAAGTAAATCACAACCCAAAGGGTCTGTTAATTCTGCTACTGATTCAGCAATCGAACGAACAGCATTAATTATTTTATTTTCTAATGTGATTGAGGACACACCAAAAACAGTCCCTTACTGGAAAGGTGCAAGCTACGTAAATTTATTTACAAGTTTTATTCCGCGTGCTTTCTGGCCTGATAAGCCTATAGAAAGAGTGGGAAATGAATTTGGTAGGCGCTATGGCTATTTAGGAGTAAAAGACTATGCAACTTCTATTAATCTACCCTGGATTGTAGAAATGTATGTCAATTTTGGCAAGCTAGGTGTAGCTTTAGCAATGCCATTATTGGGATTTATTCTGGCTTTTATTAATCAAAAACTTAATTCTGATAAAATGGATTCCTTGGAGGTTGTGATGGGTTCTACTGTTTTATTTCCTTTAATTTATCAAGAATCTAATTTCTCCTTAATGACGGGCAATGTTCTCACTCTTTTCCTAAGTTTATATTTAATATTTAAATTTGTCCTAGGGAAGCCAGCCACTGGGTAACAATATTTAAGCTGTGATTGCGTAGCATCATGCAATTATGAGCCAGTAATAATTTATTTAAAAAAATAAATTACTGTATGTACGGATGAAAATATTAGCAAAAAAAACTTTGACGTTGTTTACAAAAATAGCTAGATATATCCGGTTAATTAAACAAGGCATTACCGATTATAGATGGCTTTTATTCTATATTCAAAGAATGGATTATCATCCAGGGCATAGGCAATTTATATCTTCCATGATT
This sequence comes from Cyanophyceae cyanobacterium, assembly GCA_038214545.1. Taxonomy (GTDB): domain Bacteria; phylum Cyanobacteriota; class Cyanobacteriia; order Cyanobacteriales; family Nostocaceae; genus JBBQRU01. The sequence goes on from JBBQRU010000006.1 coordinate 50,334, forward strand.
GCAAAAAGTCTGCCAAAAACTTTAGAGAATGAAGTCAATAGGGAAAATATAAAACTAGCTCAAGTCATAGAAAAAGAAGGATTTATTATTTTAGACAATTTTTTGAGTAAATCTCAGCTTGATGAAATGAAAGCATACTTTAATACTAAATTATGCTTCGATCCTTACCGTCCTGAAAAAGCAGGATTTACTAACCCCAATCAGGCTCATAAATCTTGCATTCATGCTTATTATCGTGAGCAGGACATTTTGTGTGCTCCACATTTACTAGAATTAGCAAACGATCCGAAAATTCTTGGTGTCATCGAGAAAATCTACGGGGCAAAACCAACAATTTCTTTGATTCACATGTGGTGGCTTTTACATAGCTTTAATGTCAAAGCAAATTCGCATGATATATATGTTAATAATCCGAAAGAGTTTCATCGAGATGTTGATGATTGGTCAGAAATAAAGTTGTTTATTTATTTGACTGACGTCGATGAAGGTTCTGGACCACATACATTTATCAAAACCTCTCAAACATGGTTGTTACCACCAAAAGTCAGAGCGATAGACTTTGACAACCCGGCTTTTTCTTGTGCAGAAAACTTAGTCACTTTAACAGGATTAGCTGGCTTTGCTTGGCTAGAAAATACCTATGGACTGCATCGAGCCACTATTCCTATAGATCAACATCGTCTGATGCTTTCAGTAACTTACACACTGTCACCGTTACCCCATGCACCAAAAAAGCCTTTATGCTCTGGAAAAACACAATTTGATTCATATGTCAATAGAGTTTATTTGCAATCGTCAACATGAAAAACTGCAAAAATAAACAACAGATACATCTGTGGTTTCCGAATATATTTCAATTTAAAGGTGGTATTCAAGTTTACTCAGCCTTCTTGCTGGAAGCATTACAAAACTTATATCCGCAGATTAAATATGATGTTTTTCTGAAGCACGATACGCATTCTTTAACAGATGAGTTTGCAAATACCAAATTTCACTTTACTGGAGTTTCACCACTAAGTATACGCACACCTGTCTTTGCAACACAAATTTTAGGATATGGACTATGGATGTGTCCGCACCTAATTATTGCATCGCATCTAAATTTTACCGTTGTAGCATACTTACTCAAACGTCTGACCGGCATACCTTATTGGACAGTTGCTCATGGTGTCGAGGCTTGGGATATTCAAAGTCCTCTTCTCAAACTGGCGCTAAAAAACGCCGATCGCATACTTGCCGTAAGTAACTATACCCGCGATCGCTTACTCAAACAAGATCTCGACCCCACAAAAATTTCCCTTTTACCCAACACCTTTGACTTCCAGCGGTTTCAAATCGCTCCTAAACCGCAGCATTTACTAAACCGCCATCAACTAAACATCGACCAACCAGTAATTTTGACTGTAGCCAGACTCGATAGTACCGAAGGTTACAAAGGCTATGACAAAATTTTGCAAGCTCTGCCGGAAATTCACAAACATATTCCCAACGCTCATTATATTTTAGTAGGCAAAGGTAGCGATCGCCCGCGAATCGAACAACTCATAGCCCAACTAAATTTACACTCCAGCGTCACCCTCACCGGATTTATTCCTGACAACGAACTTTGCGACTACTACAATCTGTGTGACGTATTTGCCATGCCAAGCATTGGCGAAGGTTTTGGGATTGTTTATCTAGAAGCTTTAGCCTGCGGTAAACCTGTTCTCGCTGGAAATCAAGATGGAGCCATCGACGCACTTTGCCACGGAGAATTAGGTGTCTTAATTAATCCCCATGATATCAACGCCATCGCTCATTCCTTGAGCCAAATTTTGCAACGGACATATCCTCATCCCCTAATATATCAACCTCAAACTCTCCGCCAAAAAGTAATAGACACTTTTGGATTTGAGCAATTTCAGCAAACCTTAGCGACATTTTTCTGATGAAAGTTTTACATGTTATACCTTCAATTAGTCCAGCTTTAGGTGGACCGACCGAAGTCGTCTTAAATTTGGTCAAAGCTTTACGCGAGTGCAATATAGAGACAGAAATTGTCACCACCAACGACTATGGAACCGAGCTGTTAGACGTACCTCTCAACCAGCGACTAGAATACAAACAAGTTCCAGTTTGGTTCTTGCCAAGATTTTCCCCACCGATGAAAGAATATATTTTCTCAGCAGCACTAACTCGTTGGTTGTGGCAGCATATCAAAGATTACGACTTATTAGATATCCACTATTTATTCTCCTATGCCTCTACTTGTTCGGGAGCAATTGCTAGATGGCAAAAAGTTCCTTACACAGTCAGAACAACCGGGCATCTTGCTCCTTGGGCATTGGCTCAGAGTCGCCTGAAAAAACAAATATATACAGCCCTGATTGAGCGATACAATCTCAACCAAGCCGATGCCATTCATTGCACTTGTGCGAGTGAAGCCGAAGATGTGCGTAACTTTGGGATTCAGACTCCGACGATAACTATCCCTCTTGGAGTAAATCAGCCTGATACAAATCCTGACGCCCGTGCTGAACTACATCAGATTTACAATATTCCCAGCGAAACGCTAGTGGTGTTGTTTCTTTCCCGCCTCCACTATAAAAAGCGTCCAGAATTACTGATGCGATCGCTAAGTCAACTAGCTGCGAAAAATTATAACTTTCATCTAATTTTAGCTGGTACTGGAGAACCAGATTATGTAAACGAGTTGAAAAACTTAATGACAGCACTAGGATTGAGCGAACGAACTTCATTTGCTGGTTTCGTCACAGGTAAAGACAAACAACTACTCCTCCAAGGTGCTGACATGTTTGTATTACCATCATTTTCGGAAAACTTTGGGATTGCAATTGCAGAAGCAATGGCAGCAGGACTACCAGTCATTGTGACTCAGGGAGTGCAAATTGCCTCAGAAATTGCCTCAGCCAACGCTGGACTAGTTATAGAGGGAGAAGAGAATGCTTTAACTCAGGCAATCGCCCAATTGCTAACCTATCCACAACTACGACAACAACTTAGACAAAATGGTCAGCATTTAGCGAGTAGCCGATATTCGTGGAGTGCGATCGCTCAAACATTAAGCACTGCCTATCAATCGATTCTGGCACAGAAAACCAATTAATAATGTGTAAATGATCCGCACAAAAAACAAGCACCAAGCCCTAATTTTTGTTGTAACTACTTGGTTACTAAGCAGACTATTAATTATCATTTTCATGCAACTAATTGCGCCTTTTTTGCAAACGCATGTAATGCATCATCTTAGTAATTATAGCTGGGAAACATTTGCTAACTGGGACGGAAAATTTTATCGGCAGATTGCCACATCAGGCTACGAATATGTAAATAATGGCAAGGAAACTTCAGCTGCCTTCTTTCCGTTATTTCCCTTAATCACCCGGATAGTGATGAGCCTCAACATTCCGTTTGCAGTCGCTGGCACATTAGTAAATAACTTAGCGTTTTTAGGCGCGTTATTTATTTTATATCAGTGGATAGAGAAGTCATACGGCGTTAACACTGCTAAATGCGTAACTATAGTACTAGCTTGGTGTCCTTTTTCGCTATTTTGCACTGTGACTTATACGGAAGGAATGTTTTTGTTATTGAGTACAGCATCTTTGCAAGCATTTGATAATCGCCAATATGCAAAGGCGGCTATTTGGGGAGCAATGGCAACGGCGACTAGAGTGAATGCTGTCACACTCCTACCCTCTTTTTTACTCGTAGCTTGGAGAGAACGACGACCAGCGATCGCCTACATTGCAGGTTTAGCAACAATTACAGGGCTACTCTTATTTAGTTTGTACTGCACCATACGTTTTGGCGATCCAATAGTCTTTGTTCATGCACAGAAAGCATGGCAAACACAAACTGGATTTAATTGGAATGTTTGGGAAGATTTAACGCAAGATTTACTATTTCACAAAGGTGGGAGTACAGCTTTCCTAGCTTTGACTAAAGTTGTCATGTTATTTGGTGGCGGTTATTTATTATGGTACTCGCGCACTAAACTCAGCCGTGTGATTGTTACCTATGGTTTTTGTTCATTGGCACTGATTGTCGCTTCCGGAGCAACCTTATCTATTACTCGCTTATGGAAATATTTCTGTCTCAATCGCCCTCGGTGTATTGCTAGCCGATTATCCCCGTTGGAGATACGCAACAATGCTTTTGTTCATTCTCATGCTCGGATACTACTCGCTACGCTTTTCGCTCTCAATGTGGGTAGCCTAAGCCACTATAAGTAATTTTATAAAAATTTATGAATAAAAAAACTGTTTCACTAGTTTATCCTCAATTACCCAAAGCAGGCTTAGGCAATATGCTTTTAATTTGGGCTAAAGCAGTTTTGTTCGCCCATATAAATCAACTTCCCATTGTTGCACCTACTTGGGGCAAAATTTCAATTGGACCTTACTTAAGAGGTGAAAAAGACAAGAGATACTATGGCAACTTATTTTGTAATCAGGATTACATATCTCAAATTAATTACTTAATAGCAAGTTGTAGAAAAAAACATCTTTATCATAATCCTCCTATTGATAAAATAGATTTATCTGATTTTGAACCAAACGAACTCAGCTTCTTATCTGTATTTATTTTTAGCAATTTACCGCATTGGAGTGACTACTTTGGGGACATAAAAGAATATCAACCAATTGTGAAACAAAAATTACTTTCAATTATTCGTCAATCAGTATTTGAAGCAATTTTTGAGCGCCCAGAACCAGAAATCGGCATTCACATTAGAATGGGTGACTTTAAAACCCTGAAGCCAAATGATAACTTCTCTACATTAGGCAGCGTTCGCACTCCTCTAAGCTGGTTCATGAAAGTAATCGAGGCAACTCGTGAAATTGCTGGCTATAATGTGCCAGTCACCGTATTCTCTGATGGCCACGATCATGAACTTGAAGATCTATTAAAACTACCTAATATCTCTCGGGCAACTGCAGCATCAGCTCTATCTGACATGCTCACTTTATCTAGAAGTAAACTCTTGATTACTTCTTCCGGCAGTACATTTAGTAGCTGGGCTTCCTATTTAGGACAATGTCCAACCATTTGGCATCCCGCACATTTTCATGTAGGTGTTTTCCCAGAGGATATTAGCCAAAGTTTATTCGAGGGAGGCTTTAATCCTGAGTTGATGCCTGCACCGGACTTATTGCTCCGTAACATTAAATCAAGGTTTTAGAAACGCAGAGAGGCGCGGAGGTAGCGCCGAGGTACGCAGAGATACTCCGCGCTACTCTGTGTTACCTCTGTGTTCCTCTGCGTTTCACTTACAACCCAAAGACCGACGAGTATCCACTCCCGTCTTCGAGTTCACCCCGCTGGCTTTTTTACAAAGTTTTAAGACTTGTTGACGATCTAGCACTGCATCGCTAAAATCAGAGCCAGTAACATCGACGTTATCAAAGCTGGAACGCAGCATCATTGCTTGGGTAAAAATTGCGTCGCCCAAATCTGTGTTTTTGAATGTTGTCAGATAGGCGATACCGTTACTAAAGTCTGCGCCGTGTAGGTTTGCTTCTTGGACTGTTGAACTGTTGAGGACTGCGCCGCGTAAGTCAGCATTGCTTAAGTTTGTTTTATTTATCTTTACATTAGTAAATTCTGCACTGATTAAACTCTGACCAGAGAAATCTTTGCCACTGAGTTCGGCGCTGGTTGCGGAACGGGAAATGCTGGAGGAACTGGCTGCTTCTGCGGATAATGGCAAGAGTAGAGTGGCGATGGTGATTAGGAGAGCGACTGCTAGGTGGAAATACTTCATGCTGGGTGGTTCATATTTAACTTGTACACTCTTATCCATTTTTCCATTAAAACTGGATTGCTTGTAAAATTGAGTGACTAAGAACGATGGCATGGTTGTGAAAATCCGCCTTCAGTGTTTGCCTGTGACTTTGTTTACTGTTGCTTTACTGACTATTGGTTATTTTACACCCAGGAAATGGGTTAGTTCGCAACAAGAAGGTTGCAATTTTTCTGTTTGTGTGCAAGATACCGGCATTCATACCAATATCCTCGTACCTGTCCATAATCAATTGTTTGATTGGCACCGTTATTTGGCTTTGGAGAATATTGGCAGCGAACACTCGCAGTATAATTATCTGAGTTTTGGTTGGGGCGATCGCGACTTTTATATGCAAACCCCAACTTTACAAAATTTAGATTTATTGATTACTTTTAAGGCGCTGTTTGTTCCGACTCACTCTGTGATGTATGTTCAGGGGTATCAAACGATACCTCAATCTCTGGTGGTAAAATGTGTCAAAGTTAACCCTGATGAATATTTACGGTTAATAAACTTTATTGATTCTACTTTTAAAACCGAGGACAATGGTAAAAAAGTCCGCATTGGTAATGGTCATCATCCTAATGGAGGATTTTATGCAGCTAATGGCAGTTATTCTATCTTGCGAAATTGTAATTCTTGGACAGCAAGTGGATTGAGAAAGGCTGATGTAAATACACCTCTTTGGGATGGTTTGTCTTCGGCGATTATGTGGCATATGCGAAGTGGTTGTGATTGAAATAAAATAGCGAGTTAAATTAAAAGTAATCAATCAGAAAACAGTGCCTATGACTATGTTCAAATTAGCGACAACTTTAGATTCTCAAGGAGTCTACCCCTGTCCCGTTTGTCGAGTGGGTGAGATTGCCGGTATGCCAATGATGGAGAGTATGGCTTGTGATTTCTGCGAACAGATTTTTACTATCGAGTCAGAAAAACAACAATTAAGGATGCCAGCGCGACAACCGGCGTTGGTATGGCACTGGAGTGGTAAACATTGGACAGACGCACATATTGAAGGCATGGAGTTAGGGTGGGGTTATTGGGTCGCGGCATTTGCATTAGTGTTTTTCCCTACATCATTGATTGGTTCAGTAGCGTACTTTTTACCGCCCACTCCTGGTGCTACCTTATATTGGCTACCATATATTTGGACGGGATTGACCTTTTTTTCCCATCTGGCAATTATAGTCTGGCTATTTATTGAAGTTTATCAGTTTCCTGTAGGAGCTTATTTCCGAGCCTTGCGGCAGCGTTTTATCTGGCGCTGAGATTTTTATGCATTTGCTGACCTGTAATGTGGGAAACTATCATCGGTCTCCAATTGCTCTAATTTTTATGCCCAAACTCTCAATAATGACTATTGAAGAAGCACAACAAATTCTCCTCGCTTTTGAGCAAGGGGTAACAGCACAAAACCAAGATTTAATCCGCCAAGCTTTACATTTAGTAATTAGTCAATCTGATTACCAAATATTAGGTATTTGCGCGGATACAGCAGATCAAGGTATTTTAGCTTTAAAAACCTATGCTCAAGCTTTAGGATATCCTGAACCGAATTTACCCAACGCTAAGATTCCTGGTTCAGTGTATATCAAATACAACCCAAAGACAGAGTTATGTTATCTCGATGCTTACGTTGGCGAACATCGTGGTGTCTTGGTTTCCTGCCAATCTACATCAGGAGGAATCAACCAGATGTTTGGTCACTTACCACTAGATTTATTTATATCCCCTTAACAATGAATATAGCAATTATTGGGTGCGGTTATGTTGGTTATGCTGCGGCTCGTTATTGGCAAGCGCAGAATTTTACAGTGACAGTTACCACCACTACTCCAGAAAAAGTCTCAGCTTTATCAGAGGTCGCCGATCGCGTCGTCATTCTCCAGGGTAACGATGCTAAAGGTATGCGCGAGCTACTAGAAAATCAAGATACCGTACTTTTGAGTGTCGGAGCGAAAAATTCTGGTGCGTACACGGAAACTTACTTGCAAACGGCGCAAACACTGGTTTCTGTCTTACAGCAGACGAAAATACAGCAAGTAATTTATACAGGCAGTTACGGAATCTATGGTGACCAGAATGGTGTGTCAGTAGATGAAGAAACGCCTGTCGCCCCAGCTAACTCGAATGGCGAAATTCTCCGTGAGACTGAGAAGATCTTATTAGAAGCAGCGAGTGAGAAACTGCGTGTTTGTATTCTGCGATTAGGCGGAATTTATGGTCCTGGTAGGGAATTAGTGAAAATCTTTGGTCGGGCGGCGGGGTCTACTCGTCCGGGTAATGGGGAAGATATTACAAATTGGATTCATTTGGATGATATTGTTGCCGCGATCGAATTTGGGCGGCAACATGGTTTGCAAGGGATATATAATTTAGTTGATGACGCCCATTTATCTAGTCGCGAACTCTTGAAGCGCCTGTTGACGCAAAACAATTTACCACAGGTGTATTGGGATGCTTCACAGCAAAGTACCCGTGCGTATAATTGCCGAGTAAGCAATCAAAAGATGAAAGACGCTGGTTACAAGTTGATTCATCCGCAGATGATTTTTTAACCGATATGCAAACCACTCAAACCTCAACACCTCCCACACAGTACTACACTTGGAAAAATTATCGTTGCGCCTACGAACTTTACCATTCTGATTCTCCTCAAAGCGTACCGCTGCTGCTAATTCATCCGATTGGCGTTGGCTTATCACGGAAATTCTGGGATCGCTTCTGCCGTGAGTGGTATTTATCAGGTCAACAAAATCAAATATACAATCCAGATTTACTCGGTTGTGGTGATAGCGATCTTCCACATGTAGCTTATAGTCCTGAAGATTGGGCTGAACAGTTACAGCACTTTTTACAAACAGTGGTGCAGAAACCTGTGATTGTGATTGTGCAAGGTGCTTTAATGCCTGTAGCGATCGCTTTAGTTCAACGCGCACCAACTTTAATTCGCGGATTAATCTTAGCTGGTCCTCCCGCTTGGACGCTAATCAGTCAAGAATCAGCGGATTTCCAGCATAAATTGATTTGGAATATTTTAGATTCGCCTTTGGGGAATGCTTTTTATCGTTATGCGCGGCGTCAGGAGTTTTTACGCTCTTTTTCGGTTCGTCAACTCTTTGACAAGAGTGATGCTGTTGATAGTGAATGGTTGGATACTTTAGTCGAAGGTGCATCTCATCCGGCTAGTCGCCATGCGGTGTTTTCTTTTTTAGCTGGGTTTTGGCGACAGAATTATAGTCAAGCGATGGCGGCGATTCAGCAACCGACATTAGTCGTCATGGGTGAAACAGCATCCAGTATCAGCAATAAAGGTAAGCGAGAAACGCCAGATGAGCGTTTGGCTGATTATTTGGCAGTTTTGCCTCACGGTCGCGGTGTGAAAGTTGCTGGGAGGAATGTTTTGCCTTATGAGTCTACCACAGCGTTTGTGGATGCGATCGCGACCTTTGTGAAGGAGGTTTCTTCATGAACCGTAGCGCAGAAGGCGCAGAGGAAAATCGTCTTTTATACGATAGTTCTGTTTCTTACAAGGGATATCTCATCATTCCTTTTGTTTTCGGTACCGTTGATAATTACGTAATTTACTCGTATAAATTGTTGGCTGCCCTTGGACACAAAAGTATATTTCACAAAACTGAGAACCAGGCGGGTATGTATGCTAGTAGTCTCAGTAATATTATTGATATTGCTCAAGAGCATTTGGATCAACATGCTGAAACTACTTATTCACTAGATCATTTTCAGCAGCGTTATACTTACCGAAATAATTTATTTATCATTTTCCAAGAAGCTGGTAAGTATTTTTACGATCATTACGCTCCAACATCATTAAATAATATCGCGGCACCTAAGTTATTTACCAGTGAAAATGAGTGTTTAACTTGGATTAAACAAGGATTAGAGAGAGCGAATACTAGTCAAAATAGACAACTTTAGCATACATTAATTAGTATATTTTGATTTAAAATAGCTAACGGAAATCCGTGTAGAGTTATCAAATATGAAGTTAAACCGTATCACCAGCAATCCTACGCGAATGAATGGGCAACCCTGCATTCGGAACTTACGGCTCACTGTGCGTCGCGTTATAGAGTTATTGGCAACCTATGCTGACCGAGAGGAACTTCGTCAAGAGTTTCCTGAGTTGGACAATGAAGATATTCAGCAAGCGCTGATTTATGTATCAACCTACCTTGATGATCGCATCATTGAATTGCCTACAGTTTTTTAAAGTCAAATATCTATACCGAAAAACGCTATACGTAATATTATTTAGTTGCATAATCAACACTTAAGTGTCAGTGATTGTTATGAAGATCAAATGAAAGTTATGCCAGTCCTCTTGTCAATCTATGAATCATCAAACTAATGTAGATATACAGGATTGCATTGAGCCGTTTGAACCACAAAAATAATCAGAAGGCTTGAAAAAATGTCTCTTCAACTGTCGAAATTAAAAGTTGCTACTTTCGTATTGACATCGCTGGTAGTGCCTGCAACTGCTGCACACGCATCCACTATCACCTTTTCCGATTCAGTTGCTACCCAAAGAACAGACTTTACTAAATCCGTTACGCTGTCGCAATTCGATCCTAGTTTAGGTACTCTGAATAGTATATTTTTTGAATTGACTGGAAATGTTACAGGCTCAATAAAATTAGAAAGCGGGGATGCAGCTGCATCAACTGCCACAGGCGATCTAGCTTCGGAAATTAGTCTAGAAAACCTAGATAAATCGCCTTTACTAGCAACCTTGCCAACAGTAACAAAAACCCAGAAATTAAGCGAATTTGACGGTGATTACGATTTTGGTGGTACTTCTGGTGTGACGTTTACAGGACTTTCTGATACCAAAACTGAATCGAAAACCTTAACTGCAAGTAACGCTTTTACGCCGTTTATTGGTACTGGAAAAATTACCTTACCAGTTCTTGCAATCGCTAAATCCAAAGCTACAGGTTCTGGCAATCTGTTGGCACTAATTAATACATCTGCTGGAGCCAACCTTAAAGTCGTTTACGATTATACCAGTAACAAAACACCTCAAAAAGTACCTGAATCTCCAATCTCAGCTTCTGTCTTAGCAGGAACAGCATTATTAATGGCGACCAGAAAGAAGTTCTGGAAACAAGCGTAGAAACTACATTCTAAAAACCCACCCCTACATGGGGTGGATCAGACCAAAAGTGCGACCCAATCCCATAAGACTTTGCTAAACTTGCTTATAAGTCATCAAGGAATCAAAAACTATGGTCAGTAGACTTAAAGAACTTATTGATGAACCTGAACTAGCTCATACTGAAGACCCTCACGAAATATTTATTACTAGTGTTATAGATTGGCAGATCTATGGAGCACTCTTAGCAAAGATAGTAATAAATGATCGTTCGTGAATGGGAAAATGAAGATATTCAGCAACTACTGATTTACGTATGAACATATAGTAGTATTCACGATATAGTTCTCATTGAGATACCTAATACATCTCTTTCTTCTGTATGACCAATAGCATAGATAAAATATGTTGAATTTAAGCCTATTATGTATTCTTGTAAGTTAAGCAAATTTGCTCTAAAAAAATCGTTAAAATAATGAAATTCCTCAAAAACATTTTGGTTTTCAGAACAGTAATCCTCAAAAGTAAATACACTAATAAATCCCACAGATCCCAGAAGTCGATAAAGCAGTTCCTGTTTTGTACTACCAGCTTCTATAAGAGATTCTTGCTTTCTATAGAAAGCTAAACACTCAATTACAGAAAACTCAATTCCTACAACAATTTCTTCCAAATTGCGCTTTAGTCCCATTGTGTTTTCATTGAGTAAAGCTTCGGGTAGTAAAATTTTTTCTCCACCTCTTTTATAACTTCCAGGATACATCTGAGGAGCAACACCTAACCATTCACCTTCAAAAGTTTCTCCAATAATAATATGAAAAGCTTCCTGCTCAATGCAGTTTACTCCTTGTTTATAAGAATCATGTAGCAGGTCTACTGGTAATGAGTAAAAATCGGAATTTCCAATTCTAGAATTTTTTACTTTTTGTTTACGGGTAACGCAATTACCTTCGCCTAAATTGCTAACTAAGTAAATTTCTAATGTCTTTAAGTGAGATTTTAAAAAATCAATGATTTCTGTATATTTTAAACTCATTTTTAAAGCAACTTCACTTGGTGTTGAACTGTCTTCACTATCCAAACCGCTCCAAGTGCTCCAACTTGCTTCTGAGGAAACGAACTCTAAGAGAATATTAGCTTTTACTGGAAATAGAAAACCTTCGGATTGAAGGAACTTGTCTAAGGTTAAAATTCCTTGTTCATCTACACCCCAAATGAATGGCTTAAGCTGAGTATAATGGGCGCTATAAAAGCAAAGATTTTTTGTGATTTTCACAAGCTGTTGAACTAATTCAGCATTTTTAGGATTCATTTATACACAATTATTATCCAGAAACTATAGATAAATTAAGTTTGGTAATCTCCCAATTGATAACGGCTCACTGTGTATCGGATTATTGAGTTATTAGCAACTTATCCTCAACTCAGGAACCTTAATAAGAGTTTTCTGAGTTGGAAGATATTCAGCAAGCATCAATTTACGTATCTACTGAACTCAATGCTCGCATCACTGAACTCCTGGTAAGCTACTATTATGGTACACATAAACAGGCAAAATATGCCTTTTTTATTGACGCACTGCTTGGGCAAGTGATTGATTATGGAAAGTGATTCTGGAGATAGATTATGGACGGCGAGGAATTGAGAAGACGATATGCTACTTGGGGAGAGAGATTTTTCTAACCGCAATCTTAGAGGGGCTAATATTAGTGGTTCTGAACCGTGGAATGACATTTACGTTGGCGCTGACTTGAGTGGAATTAATCTTAGGAGTGCCAACCTGTATGAAGCCAACTTGGCTGGTGCCGAGCTCAGTGGTGCCGAGCTTAGTGGTGCTAACCTGACTCGTGCTACGCTGACCCATTGTAATCTGACCAGTACTAACCTGAGTGGAGCTAACTTGACTAGTGCTGAAATGACTGCTGTCAAGTTGATAGACACTAACCTGAGTGGAGCTAACCTGAAGAGTGCTGATGTAATTAACGCTACTTTGGGTAACGTTAATTTTAGTGGTGCCAAGAATTTGAGTGCTGTCAACTTTGAAGGTACTAGAGTCCACAACCTCGTTTTGGAGGATGGAACCGTGATTGATGGGGATCACGACTGGTGATTCATCAGTTAATAAAGGTGCTCTGACAACTGTGTAACAAGGGCTTAGTTTCAGTTAAAGATATAAAATGAACTATTTGGCAAAAAATCAACAGCAATAAGGACTTGGCAACGATAGACAATTGCGAGATGCTAGCATTATTGACAAGCGACCTATGGGCGAGCAGAGAATAACAGCAGCAGCAGATATATCGATTATAATTACAGATATAAATAACATAGAAATATCAAATATATAGAGGTATGAATAGTAAAATAGGTTTATATGAGCTAAATAAAGTTACTCAGGGTGATTGCTTAGAACTTGTTAAAGCGCTTCCAAACAGCAGCATTGATATTTTAGTCACAAGTCCTCCATACTGGGGTCAGCGTCTCTCTTCAGGTATGGGAAATGAATTAGAGCCGCGCTTGTATATAGAGACACTCGCTGGAATTTTTCAAGAAACTTATCCAAAACTTAAACCGGAGGGAGTTGTTTGGCTCAATCTTGGAGATGCATACAACACTCCTGTGAATTGGCGGCTTGATGATAGGGCTTATAGTTCGCTTGGTGTAAATCGCAATGGCTTAGCGCCTGATAACTCAGCTTATATAAAACCGAGAGCTAAGCGCAAAGCATTTATTGAGTCTTCGGAAAAATGGCTGGTGTATAGTAATCTTTTGGCATTACCTTATAGATTAGTGATTGCATTATGCGATCAAGGGTATCTTTTTCGAGGGGAAGTTATCTGGCGAAAAAAAAATCCGATGCCAGAAGGTCGCTGTCGTCGCCCACATCGTCACCATGAATCAATTTATCTTTTAACCAAAAGCGAGAAGCACTCCTTTCGTGTAAGTCCACCAGTACACAGTGTTTGGGAGTTTGGAAACGAGCAAATTGATGGTACTCCTCACTACTCTCGATTTCCCGAAGAACTTCCGAAGCGTTGTATTGAAGCTTATGGATTAAGTGGAAAAGAAGTTATAGTGTTAGATCCATTTTCTGGTTCGGGAACAACAGGTATAGCTGCTCTCAAGCTAGGTTATTCTTACATCGGCTTTGAGATAGATAGTGAGCAAGTTGAGGCATCAAATCAAAGATTAAAAAACGTGATACAACCATCACGATTATTTAATCAAATAACTGATAGCCAAGATAGACAACTACCGCTGTTTAACTAATAAATCTTTGCCATTCAGAAATAATAAATTCAGAGAACTGATCGTCTGGATTACAGAAATCGCATACATAAATGTAAGCACTAGCTTGTTGAGTAGATGGCGTTGGCTGGGTATTTAAGTTGTAGGAAAAGCAAGCTGAAAAATATCTATCATCCTCAATATCCTTTCGCTTGGCACTTCTTTTGTCAATAGAGCTTAATAGCACAGATCCAAGTTCTCCGCGATTTCGAGGATTGGCTGATGGTTGACTTTTGCAATCCATCGTCCAGAGAGGAGAAGTAAAGCCTGCTTGCACAAGCGCTTGACTCATCGGCACATCATCAGTTCGACGCTCTGCAAAACTAGCTTTTACATGAACAACCCCAAAACAAATCTCTACCTTGAATGCTGCTGAGAAATATATCAACTTTGTCTGCTTCAAGTCTATGACCTACCCTAGTTATAAGCTGAGCCATCAGCGTAGCTTTTCGTTCACCCGTAGCAATGAAAATATTTATACCTTGACTTTGGAGGAATCCTGCGTAATGCCGGACTAATATTTCTTCAAGCGCCCAGCCTCCTGTTCGTCTCCAACTTTGGCTAAAGTCCAGTCTGGCAAATTTAGCAGGGTGATTGAAAGGATCGCAGTATGCTCGATATACCAAAAACGTCCAGAGATCTGAAGGATTTGTATGGGGAAATGTTTGGACTGCTAACAGGAAAGTTCTCGCAACTGCGTCTTTTTTAATACTTTCTGAATTTGGGGTATCAGCATCCGCAAGACGTTGTAATCTGTTCCTTAACTCTTTTATAACTAGCTCAAACTGTATCTCGGTAGCGTTTTGAAGGCGATATACAGCATTGTGATTAGAGTATTGGAAATGTATCAAAAGGTCTGAACCATCAGTCTGGGCATAGATATGGCGCTCAATCTCAGCAGGAGAAGTTGCAAACTCAAGACGGTCAAAAAGTTCAGTAGCGCTGCTTCCTAACAAGTGCAGCATTGCTAAAAGTAGATCTAGATTGGGAACTGTCTCACCTGACTCGAAACGAGCAACCCATCCTCGTCCGAGAATAAGTTGCTCTTCTAGTTGTTCCTCAGAAACGCCTGCATTTATGCGAATTTCTTTGAGGCGCTGAAGAATTTGGCTAGTTACACTCATGACTACGGCAACCAAAAATTTGGCAAAATAGAATTACCTAATTGACGCACTGTTTGGTTGAGCGATCGCAGTCCTTGAATATGTGGTTCATCGGCTTCAACTGGCAAAATCTCGGCTTTACGACCTTGTCCCAACAGCGAAGTGACTAAATTCGCCGCTTCCAACCCCGTCACATAAGCTTTTTCCTGCGACCAAGAACCGTGATTAGTCGCAATCCAATCACCACTCATAAATATATTTTCAAAACTCGTCTTGGCTGATAACATATGCTGATAACTACCAGGCGCAAAGTGAGTCACTGCATTTGGTAAACGAATGATGCTGCGATCGCTAACTTTAGCTGCTCTAAATGCTGGGATACAAGTTGCTAAATCACATTGCACCAAATTGACAATTTCGTCATCACTTAAAGGTAATAACTGATTAGCATGATAAAAATCAGCTTCAATGACCGAACCTGGCTCATCACGATACTCATCATGCAACGCATTCAAATCAAAAAATGTCCATCCAGTGGTAGCGTCAAAGCCAAAGCAAGCATTAGAAGGACGCGGGATGTCAATTTTGCGGTCAAACCACAGCCGAGTTGCTAACACATCCACCGCACCTAAATTACTCAAGTTGCGGAACTCCTGACGGTGTAAACTCGGACTGCTAGCGACAATCTTCTTCATCCCCGTCACACCAACCGCAAAAATCACAGCATCAGCCTCAAACACCTCATCACCACAAACAACCGCAGTAGCGTGATTTCCATCGACAATCACGTCAGTCACTCGCCGGTTAGCCAACACCCGTGCGCCAGCTTTCTCCATCTGTTCCACCCAAGGACGAAAAATCATTTCGCCAACAGTACCGCGACACCAAACCACATCAAAATCAGCTTGATGCGCCAGAATAAAAAAGTACAGCATTCCTAAAGCCGCAGCCGCTGAACATTGTTCTCCAGGCGCAAATAAACCTACCAGCAACATAGGTTCAAAAGACTCGCGGTAAAGTCGCGCCGAAACACCAAAATCTTTGAATAATTCGCGGGCGGTGACAGAATCATAACGCCGCCAAGCCTCGTCAGAATTATCAAAATCAATTAAAGCCGAGAGTAGAGGTAAAGCGCTGAGGCGGTCAATTAGTGGCAAACGCTGGAATTGAGTGTAAAGAAAAGTGCCTAAAGGTGTCGGTAGTCGGGGTAAGTCCTGAAAAATCGGCGAGATGACTTCTAATCCCTGGGGCGAATATTGGGAGGAACGAGTCCAAGTTGTAAAGGGGTTAATTCCTAATTGGTTAACTAAGGCAAAGATATTTTTGTAAGGATACCAAAAGCCGTGAATACCGGCTTCTACAGCACGTCCAGCGTGTGTCTTCCAACCGGCGACTAATCCACCGGGATAGGAACCGGCTTCGAGAAGTGTGACGTCGTAGCCTTGTTGTGCCAAGTGGTAAGTTGCGCCTAATCCTGCCCAACCGGCACCAACTACTACTACTCGTTTACGTTGTGATTCTGACATTCTAGCCTCAGGTTTTTTCTGTCCATACACAAATTTACCTTTTTAACGAACCACATAGGACGCATTAGCGTAGCGAGGTCGTTAGCGAAGCGAAGGCGCTAGCCGTTAGACGTTAGGACACAAAGGGTATGAAAGCGAAGCAACTCACCTTGTGGATATCAGTTTTTTGTTTTCGTGCAGCATTACCATTTTTTCATCTAGCCCTTGAGGGAAAAATTCAAGTCTCAGATTAGCGCGTTAAACTCAAACAATCGCAATTCTATTACAGTGGCATGTCTCAATACAAGCACGATCGCTTTTTCAAGTTCTACATCCAATCATTGTATCGAGCGAAAGGTAATACCATTAAAAATATTCAAGTTCGTAATGATGAGGATCTGGAAATCGATTTGATGTTTGTTGGTGATTTAGATTCCCAGGAATGGAAAGAGCAAGATTTAGGACTATTTGATCGATTGATGCAAACTTATCCGACGATGATTATCGAGCATTATAGTGGCTATCTAGAAGGTATCGATATCGATGACTGTATCACTCGCAAGAATTTATATTGGAAATATCAACGTCAAGAATTAATTAAAACTGCTAAATCTGCACAAAAGTTGACGAGTACCGAGCGATTGTCGAAAACAGCAATGGCACCAATCGAGCTAAACAACCCATTTACGTGGGTTTTGACGGTTAATTGTGGGACTCAAATTCTCCAAGATTGTGCGGCTCAACTTCATCCTGAATTCCCTCAAGGTGTATATATATTACCGAATCAGTTAAGGATGGGAATTGTCATCATCGAACAGTTAGCAGAAACCCCCGAACATCTGTGGCTGAAAATGTTGGGCAATCGGGAATCTGCGAGGAGGGCATTTAAAGAGATCGAGCAGTTATCATCACCAGATCGAACTGGCAGAAATGATATAATGGCGGCGTGTTTGAAATATTGCGTCTATCTCAAGGATCTAGCTACTGACAGTTTAACTCCAGAGGAGAGTGAATTTATGAAGACGATGGAAGAAATCGATGCTTGGTATGCAGGGGAGATTAATAATGCCGAACGGAGGGGTAAACTTCAATCTGCTAAAAAAATGATTGGTGCTAAGTTTCAGGGATATGTAATTACTGATCAAGCGATAAGTAAAATCGAGTCTTTGAATGATCGCCAGCTTGATGAATTTATGGTAGCAATTTTAAATTGGCAGCAACCTGCAGAAATGACAGGATGGTTGTCTAGAATTGTGGAAGATTAATGTTTGGTTGTCGATCATATCTTCAAAAACACCCTTCCGCTTCCAGCGGCTGTTTTGGTGTCAGTTCCAGCAACAGCCGACTCAATTCGAGGTTTACGTTAATATATTGGCTATTGGTAAATTCAGCTACCTGCCGAAAGTTGATTTGCCAAGTGGTAAGTTGCGCCTAAACCCGCCCAACCTGCACCGACTACTACTACTCGTTTGCGTTGTGATTCTGACATCTTAGCCTCTGGTTTTTTCTGTCCATATATAAATTTACCTTTTTTAACGGATCGCGTTAGCGTCAGCACAGCGCTAGCGAAGCATCAGCGTCAGCGTCAGCGAAGCGAAGCCGCAGGCGTTAGCGAAGCCGCAGGCGTTAGGCTTTAGCCGTTAGGCGTTAGGACGCATTAGCGTAGCGAAGTCGAGGACGTTAGGGCGCAAAGGGGATGAAAGCACAGCAATTCACCTTGTGAATATCAGTTTTTTGTTTTCGCGTAGCGTTACCATCTTTTCATCTAGTCCTTGATGGAAAAATTCAAGCCTCAGATTAGCCTCTAAATCTCTGGGGTTGATGGAACTAACGATAAATGGAAATAATACCGGAGTCTGACTAATTACACCTAAAGATTGGGAATTAGAATCGCTGGCGATTAAAACTGCTTCTATCAACCAGGCTGTAATTCGATGATCGACTAATTGGAGTGATGTATGTTGATATACACCTGTTTGATTGGTATCTTGCAGCACTCCCCAATCAACAAAGCAACGTAATACACGTTGAGTTGCTCGCGATACTGTTTCGCGATCGCCTAGTTGTTCTTTGATGCGTCTTTGGATGGAACCTGCGGCGAATCGTCCTTGTAACCTCAGCAATCTGCCAGCGTTTTCCGCGACAATGCCAAAAAATGGGTATACAGCCATCGTCATTCCCCAATGGATAGCTAGATGTTGATGGCATGGGGTAGTCCTCAAGAGTTCCAATGCCTCGTCTCGCAATGGTTCTAGTTCTGCTGGTACT
>JBBQRU010000007.1:0-63506 GCA_038214545.1 Cyanophyceae cyanobacterium
CGAAGCATTCTCCACACCTTGGGCTTCCAAAGCTAAAACATGCTTGCGAATAAAATTCTGGTCTTCCGGTTCCTCAGCCACCGCCGCCCGTTGAAACAAATCATCCAACAACTCAATAATATTCCCAAAACTATCGCGAAAAATCCCTGAAAGATTCGCCAACACATCAATACGCGGATGTCCAACCTCAGCGATGGGCTGCAACTCATAACGCACAATTCGCCCAGTACCTTCCTTGACAGGTTCCGCACCCACCAACTCCAAGAGAATACCGAGAGATTCTCCCTTAGTTTTAATCGCATCCAAACCCCACAACATCACCGCCACAGTCTCCGGATAACTCCCCGTTTCTTGCAGATGCTGGGCGATAATTTTTCGGGCAATTTCCTGTCCTCGGGCAAAAGCTGCGGGTGTAGGCATTCGGTACGGGTCTAAAGCATGAATATTCCTCCCCGTAGGCAACACCCCAGCCCCATCCCGCAATAAATCACCACCGGGTGCAGGCGGAATATATTCGCCATTCAAACCCCGCAATAGATTCGTCAATTCATCAGTATTCTGCATTAACAATTTACTGATTTGTTGCGCCTCATCTTGGTTTTCTGGAGACCCTTCACCAAAATAAGCCTGCAAATACGACTCCATTTCCTCAGTATTCGGCGCTTCTCCTAGGGTGTGCAAACCCGAAGAAAATAATCGATTTTCCAGCACTTGTAGATATGTAGTTAACTCCACCAAATACTGATTAAACGCCGAGGCGCTGAACATCTGCACATTCTCCGGTGTAAACTCAATCCCTAACTGCTTCGCATCCGCAAACGGACAATCAGTATCGATACCCGCATCTAAAATCTTTTTAATAATCCCCTCTTTCAGAAGATAATTCTTCTCCGGGTCTTCGCGATACTCTGCAATTAAATCCCGCAGTGTGACTAACTCCTTATATAAACCCGCCCGACCATAAGGTGGCACATTATGGGAAATCAACACACCGTAACCGCGCCGTTTTGCTAAAATCGACTCGGAAGGATTATTCGCCGCATAGATATAGAGATTTGGTAAATCCCCCAACAAAATATCCGACCAAGAATAACCTGTATTACCCAAAGGAGATCCAGGCAACCATTCTACAGTCCCATGCATACCAAAATGCACCACAGCATCAGCTTGCAACCCATTCTGTAACCAGGTATAAAAAGCGGCATACTGCGGGTGCGGGGTCAAATCTCTTTCAAACATCAACCGCATCGGGTCGCCGACAATTCCTAAAGGTGGTTGAACACCAATCCACACATTACCTAACTGCACACCGCCAATTTTAAATTTATCCCCAATAGTCTTGATCCCCGTACCCGTAAGAGATTTCCACTGCTTCTCAATCCGCGATGTTTGGAGATAACCTAACCATTTTTCCAAAGTTCGGGCGTTAACGCTAACTGGGCTTTCTTCATCCGCCGCTTTCACCCAACGGATCAACTCCTCCCCATCCTCAGGTAAATCTCCCACGGTGTAACCTTGGTCTTTGAGGGCGTAGAGAAACTTTAAGAGACTACGCGGTACATTTAATAAAGCTGCAGTTCCTGTCGCCCCATATCCTGGTGGAAACCCATACAAAATAATGGCAATCTTCTTTTCTGATACAGGTGTTTGCCTTAAGTTAACCCAAGTTTTCACCCGCCCAATCAAGCGCTGCACTCGTTCCGGCACAAGGTAAATTTTTTCTCCGACTAAACCACCAAGAGGGATGGTATCAATTGCGCCATCAAGTTCTGGTAAAGCGTACAAAACAACACTTTGTAAACCGCCGATACCTTGGCGCGTCCAAGAGTGGATGTCTTGAATTAGTAATGGTGCGGCGACAATATAAGGTACATTTTTGGCAGACAGGATGTTGACAGCTATTTGGGTCTGTCTACCTGCTTCCATTGAACCTGCTGGTCCACCGACTAACGGAAAGCCAATAGTGGAGACAATTGCATTTACCGCAACTGCTTCCGTAGATAATGAACGAGTATCGACATTACCACTTTGGCGTTGGCTGCTTTCATAGTCGCTGGTCATCCAATCCCGGACTGCGACATGACCTTCAACACCGTTGATAAAGATGGGTAAGGGGATTAAATCAGCTTCCTCAAAGCTGCGGATTAGTTGCGGAATATAAGGTAGTTTGGTAATGACGTGTTTGCGGTAAAGTAAAATTCCGACAACTGGCTTGGTTGTGGAGTGGCGGTCTTTGGCTGCATACCATTTTAAGTACTCGCGCGGCGATTCAAAAAATCCAGGATAATCGGGATGTAGTAATCCCATATTTGGGGTTTCAATAGGCGGTGGAATTTCACCTACTTTTAAACCGAGGTATTTTTCGGCGAGTATCCAAAATAACGCGGCAACATTTTCTTGTCCGCCAGCATTCCAGTAACCGTAGACTATTAGCCAGTTGCGGAGGTCTTGGACTTTTTGGACTGGTACGAATTTTAACAACTTAGGACCAATTTTCAGGAAGCTGATGTAACCGGCTAATTTATCTTCTTCGCGTCCGTTGCTGAATTTGTCAAGGATGAATTTGACTGGTTTCGGCATCCCTTTAGGTTTGTCACCAATCGCAAAAGCACCGATTTTCGTCAAACTCATTAATTCTAAGGCTGACTCGAATACAAGACGGATTGGGATTTGAGTAATGCGATCGCGTAACCACAATACCTGATCGTAATCAAAAATCAAACTCCCAAAAAACACATCCGCGTCCCGGAGTGCGGCAGCGATCGCTGTTGACTTGGTGGTAAGATCGCGATCGCTAAACACCAGAATCTGCAACTCCGGACATTTCTGGACTGCCAAATCCGCTGCAATCCTGTACAAGTCAGCGTTGAATGATTCAAACCCAGCAATCAAGACGATGCGTTTCATCAGTAATTCGACGTCAGTAGTCGGCTAAATATATTGAAGTTTTTATCAATTCCCCCAATCAAATCTCGCACATTCGAGACTAACGCTGGTGGGTGAGAAATCAGCGTATCTTCCTGAATCAACCGCTGAAAATCAACTTTGACTTCGCTGCGTTCAGTACCATCACTATGGTAAAACTTAACTCCAGCCAATTGCATAATCTTGATAATTTCCTGCGCCAAGATACCGTAACCGACCGTTGTCGGATGAATGCCATCAAGGGAGAATATGCCACCTTGGGTACGACCTTCGGGTCCTGAGAGAAATAATTTAGAATTGGGTACAGGTGTCAACGCTTGTAATTCTGGAGGTAATGGATATTCACCACCGATTTCCTCCCACCAATCTGGTCTGGCGAGTGGATGCTCAATATAACGTCGAGATGCCAAACGGTCTAAAATACCAGCAGTTTCTAATACATACCAATCTCTACCTTCTAATCGCGCTTCACGTACAGCTTCGGTAATCGCATCATTGTACTGATCGATCGCACTATCAATTGCTCTAACTTCATTCTCTGTCAAATGTGGGTGTTTGCGCGGATCGAAATCTTGATCCTGAATCCAAGGCAAGGTGTAATAAGGAAAGTAACGCGATTCTGGTCTGACTTTTTGATCGACTCCACGGGCAAAAGGAACAATCGTCACATGACCCACTGTACCTAAAATCACATGATGAGCACGGATTTGCTTAATTTCCGCCACAATCCGATTTAATTCCGCTTGAAAGTGAATTGGTCGCCAGACAGTGTAGCGATCGTTGTAATCCATATCCTCATAACCAGTATCACTCCAATTGACCTTAAAAGTGAGAACACTACCTAAAGCATTATTAGCCCCGATAAGCACAATTAGAGTTTCAATCCCTGGAGTATCTGTACCTTCCTCCGATAAGGCTTTAGCAGCTTGTAGAGGAGTAAAAGCACCTTTAACATCTCGGGCTGAATTCAAAACCCGAATTGCCGCACGTTCATTATGATGGTCAACAGATAAGCGAAAAAAATTATTTTTTGGCGGATTTTGGTTGATGATATTACTACAAATATCCGCAGTCCGGGAAAGAGTATTCCGTAAATCCCAGCCATAAACAGCCAGATTGTGATTAATTGCCTTTTGCATCGAGGCGCGGCTACCTTCACCCCTTTCCCAATAATTCTCCAGAGTGCTGAAATACTGACGCACAAAAAATAGAGTTGGTAAAAACTCCCAAAAATCAATCTTATTGCCAAATCGCTTTTGTAACTCGCGGGCAATAGTCTCCAGATTAAGTGGCAAACCATCCCCTGGCCCATCATAAATAGGATATCGTAGCTGACTCCAACCTAATTCACGGGCAATCATTGCCGGATAGGAAAGATTAGTTTTAAAAATTGCCCCACTTTGAAAGCCTTGAGTCAGAGAGTCACCAATTGTCACCAAGCGATGGGTCGGGTTGCCAATTTTACTCACACTTACTGAAATTCCCAAAGTCGGATCTGTCACTGGCTTCCGCGCCTGAGTCCGCACAATCACATCAGGCGGGGTTTTCGGATCGAGCATCGAAGCAGGTATCGCCATTAATCTCTCCCTATACTACCAGTGATGATTATGCTTTACTGCACGCTCTATCAACCACAGCAACTACAGAATTAAAAATAATTGTAAAGATGCCATCATATTATAACTTTTGAGTGATCATTAGAATAAACAAGTTAATCCAGATTGTATTAAATAACCATTGTCACGATCGCCCTTCACACGCTAGGTTGGTGGTTGCACGTTTTTGCATATTTATTACTAAATTTTAGGGAGCTGGCAATGAGATTTGGAATTGACTGCGGACATAATTGTCCTCCAGACACTGGTGTACCGGGCATTAAACTAGAAGATATCTTAACCAAAGATGTGGGACACAGAGTCAGCAGCAAGCTCAAAGCCCTTGGCTACGAAGTGGTAGATTGTAACCCCAGCAGTGCAGATACCGTCAGAGAATCACTTGCGTCTAGATGTGCGCGGGCTAACTCCAGCAATGTCGAAACATACGTATCAATCCATTTTAACGGCTTTAACAATCAAGCCAACGGGACAGAAGTATTTGCGATCGGCGAACAAGGCAGAAAAATCGCCCAACCAGTACTAGACGAAATCGTCAAACTAGGCTTCTTTCGGCGCGGCGTCAAAAATGGTTCCCACCTTTATGTCCTCAGGAATACGCAAATGAATGCAATTCTTGTAGAATGCTGCTTCTGTGACTCCGCCAAAGACATGCAACTTCTCAACCTCGAAGCAATGGCAAATGCAATTGTCAAAGGATTAGTCGGAAAACTACCAACAGTCCCCATCCATCCCGAACCTGACGACGAAAAAATCGCTGATACCAGCGTCATCAAACTCCAAAAACTCCTAAATCGCCTCAAAATCACCGATAAAAACAACAAACCCCTACTAGAAGACAACACCCTACACCCAGAAACCCAAGCAGCAATCGAGAAATTCCAAACAATCACCGGAATCCAACCCACAGGAATTGCTGGTAACACCACCTGGACAGCAATTACCCAAATCATAGCCAAACGCATCATCCGCGAAAACCACGCCAGCGGACCAATCGTCAGATATATCCAATACCGCCTAGGCACAGACATCGACGGAGTCTACGGTCCAAACACACTAGCCATAGTCAAAAAATACCAAAAAGACCACAGCTTAGAACCCGATGGTAACATTGGACCAAAATTTTGGGAAAAATTAATCGGATAGGAAACGCAAAGGACACAGAGTTATCGCAGAGTCTCGCAAAGAACTCCGCGAACCTCCGCGCCACCTCCGCGTTAGCGCAGCGGCGCGACAGCGTTCCCTCCGCGTTTCAAAAACAAAAAACTATGACCTTCAACATCACTCTCCTCAAACTACCCCTACTTAAGCAAGGCTACAGAAACTCTCTAGTCCTCGCATGGCAAAGCTTCCTCCAAGAAACAGGCTTTCCCGTCACCCCCGACGGCGACTTCGGTAAAATGACCGACCAAGCAACGCGAAATTATCAACGTCCAAATAATTTACCTGTAACAGGTATAGTTGATAATAAGACTTATGAAAAAGCTGCTATTCAAGGTTTTATTTTAAAAGTACCCAATCTATCAGCTAATTTACTTTTAAATTATCTCCGTTTTGGCAATCCCGAAATAATCGACTTGCAAAATAGTTTAAACGCGATCGCTCAACTCACTCCACCAATCAAACCTGACGGAGATTTTGGTGCAAACAGTATCAAAGCCTTGACAGAAGCCTATAAAAAGCGCGATGTGCGCCTGAAATCGGAATTAGAAGCGCAATTAACCACCAAAGCAAAATTAGGTGATGATTTAAATTTAGCTTTAGATATTTTCAGTAAATACGCTAAACAACAGCGGTTTCGCCTGAGTGGTCCTTACTGGGCTGATCGTTTTTCCACTAGTAATTTAATTGCCGATATTGCTTCGCCTTTTCGCGAGCGAGTGTTAGCATTTCAAAAAGCTTTGCTGAAAGCTGGTTGTCAGGTAGCTGTGAAGGCTACTTATCGACCGAGAGAAAGAGCTTTTTTAATGCACTATGCAGCGCAAATTCATAGTGGTAATATCGATCCAGAATCTGTACCCGCTATGGATGGAGTTGATATTGACTGGGTGCATTATACCCCAGCCGGGTCTTTGCAAGCAGCACAACTAATGCTCGATGCTTATGATATTGGTGATAATCCAGTAGCTTTGAAGTCCCGCCATACCCAAAGGTTAGCAGTCGATTGGGAAGTCACCTGGAAAGGTAAGATTCGCATTCTAGATGGCTATGGCAGAACTATCACTATCGGCGACCCACCAAATAGTACTGAAAATCAGGATTTATGGCAGGTTGGTGAATCTTATGGTGTCTATAAGTTAGCTGGCGATCCTCCTCATTGGTCTGTGGACGGGTATTAATTTTTACTCGTTCATCCCCACTTCTTTGGGATGCAGTAGGGTCAACTGAAAATGATGTTGTGTTTCACCATTCAGATATCGCTGCTGTAAGGGTAGCCAGTTTTGCCAAGCGACAAAGCGATTTTGTTTGAGTTGATTCAAGAGTGTTGGTAGCTTTTTGGCATCTGTCTCTAAAACATCTGTGAGCCACTTACCTAAAACTACGCTATCTTGGATCTGCCCTAATACTTCTTGAATGGTCGTCATGTCCGCGAGATAAGCGCTATAGGACTGACCATAAAAATCTTGAAATAACTCCATTTGGTAACGGATTCTTTTTGCCTCTTTCCGCAAACTGTGTAGAATGTCGCTTTCGTCTGCTAAGACTGACTCGATTTGCTCTAGTGGGAGGATCGCGATCGCTGAATCTTCAATTTGGGTGCCAAATAACCATCCGGGATGCAATAAGAAGCGACTCAATTCTGGTAAGAGTAAATTTGGTAGCACTTCCTGAATTGGTAAACAAGCGATCGCTTGATAATTCGGTTCTGCTAACCACTCTCTTAAATCTTCCTTAAGTGATTTATAACTCTGGGTTTTAAATGTTGACCGCACATCGGCGAGGGTTTCTTCTCGCTGTGCATCTAAAATCCTTAAAGCCGCTTGCAGCAATTTCTGCTCTTTAGTTGGTAGATGAGGTTGATAACGGTTGATTAATGTGTCTTTTAACACGTCCAAATCTCTTAAACCACCAAGGCGACGAGAAATCTTGCCAATGTTTTTGTCGTTGACTGACTTGGGTAGTTTCAAGGCATAATGCCCAAACTCCGTTACAACTGTACGCAAGCGCCGCATCCCCACACGCATTTGGTGCAACGCTTCCGGATCTTTGTCTTTAGCGACACTTTTTTCCCACTTCATCGCCTTCTTAAAGTGTTGTTTGGTTGCTAAATAAGCTGAGTCGGCTAAAGTTTTGACGGTAGGCTTGGTGTTTAATTGCATGTCACAAACTTCCTTAGAGATTGGTGGAAATTGCGGAGACAGGACAGGTAGGGACACATTGTTCACAGACAATGCACCGCGATCGCGTGAATACTAACTTATAACTTTGCGAATCGAGGGTTAGTGCTTCCGTTGGACACACTCCAGTACACAACCCACAATCGACGCAGGAGTTTTGATCGATGGCAATTTCTGCCAATGCGAATGAAACATGAATGTTGTGCGATCGCATCCACTCAATGGCGGCATCTAACTGATCGATATCTCCAGATAACTCTACTACTAGTTTACCAACCTGATTTGGAGCGACTTGGGCGCGAATGATATTTGCCGCGACGTTAAAATCTTTCGCCAGTCTATAAGTGACAGGCATTTGGACGGCGCGTTTGGGAAAGGTAAGTGTGACGCGTTTTTTCATATCCCGATTCTATACTCCCGATTGAAGTAAACTAAAATTAATCTTAGTTAATAAGTTTTAATAATATGAATTCTCATTCAACCGATGCTATTCCCAAGCTTGCTCCTGAAGTTACTCAAGCAACGCGGGTCAAAAACTTCTTGATTGCGATCGCCGCGATCGCTCTGACCATTGCCTTGTCTATAGGATTGCGAATGGAGACTAATGCGGTTTCTTTAGCCAGCTTAGAGAAACAGTCTACACCATTGGCGGTGGCTGTGAGTAATGGTAAGCCATCTTTAATAGAATTTTATGCCGATTGGTGTACGAGTTGCCAAGCAATGGCAGGAGATATTGGTCTGTTAGAAAAACAGTATGCTGACAAAGTTAATTTTGTGATGCTGAATGTAGATAATACCAAATGGTTGCCAGAAGTACTGAAATACCAAGTAGATGGGATTCCGCATTTTGTGTTTTTGGCTGGGGATGGTCAGGAAATCGCTCAAGCGATCGGTAAACAACCTCGCGCGATCATGGCGAACAACATCGAAGCCTTAATTGGTGGCGGTCTACCCGCGACTCAATCTAGCGGACAAGTTTCTAAATTTGCTGCACCAGTTACACCGTCCGGTAATAACGACGATCCTCGGCTTCATAGCAGTCAGGTAGTTAACTAGAATCGTCGCCAATCGTCGCCGACACCCTAAAGGGTGTAGCTATAAGAACAAAGCCTGCCTTCACAGGCTACAAAAAACTAGCCTGCGGAGGCAGGCTTCGTCCGTATAGCTCCAGGCTTTAGCCTGAGAGAGAGACAGTTCCCGTTGACTTGGGAGTACACATTAATTGATAAACTAAATTTTAATCATAAATTTAGCTGAAAACGTGTCAATTACCGAACATAAAATTAAAGCTGGTACACACGAATGGTTTTACCGCGAATCGACACCCATCGGTAGGAGTGACTTACTACCTGTATTGTTATTACATGGTTTACCTTCCCAAAGCTACGCTTGGCGAGACATCATGCCAGCATTAGCACAACAAGGTACGAGAGCGATCGCTCCAGATTGGCTCGGTTTCGGTGCTTCCGATAAACCGGAAAAAAGAGACTTTGCCTATACTCCAGATGCCTATATTACAGCTTTAGCAGAATTTGTTCAAGCCCTAGAATTAGAACGCTTTTGTTTAGTTGTGCAAGGATTTTTAGGTTCTGTTGGCTTGCAATATGCTTTCCGCCATCCCGATAAAGTTGCTAATTTAGCCATCTTAAATGCACCTGTAGCTACTACTGCCAAACTTCCTTGGAAAATTCAACAAATGGGTTTACCAATGGTTGGAGAAGTAATGACTCAAGACCCACTATTAGTCGATCGCACTTTAGAAAGCGGTTGTAAATACGTGATTGAGGACAAAGATTTAAATGTATATCGTAAACCATTTCTCAAAAGTTCTCAAGCCGGACGAGGTCTCCTCTTTAGTGTCCGCAACCTACAGCTACAACCAGCAATGGCGGAAATCGAATTAGGATTGCAGCAATGGCAAGAACCAATTCTAATTATGTGGGGAATGATCGACCCTTGGCTACCTTTAGAAATGGCAGAAAAGCTTGTCTCATCTCTACCACAGGCAGAATTAGTCAAACTGGAAAATGTTGGTCATTATCCCCAAGAACATTATCACGAAACGATTCTCCAAGACCTATTACCATTTGTGCGCCGTTCATCTAGTCGATAAACAAATTTCTCTAATTAGTATCCTTTTCATAGCCACCGATTAAGATGGTAGTCTAGTCAATTTAAGTGATTTTTCCACTTGGTATAAGCATCAAAAGGCGTATCCCCTTAGGGGGAAGCCAAAATTAAGTTATTGCATCAAGCTGATAGATATAGGTAAGTAAGTTGGTCTTGATCAAAGTTCCGGATTTACTTATGAGTAATTTCTATTGATGTTCTATTTAACCAAGGTGAGGAGGAAAGAGCATGAGTCTGACATACGTGAAGCATAAAGCAATTTCTCGACCATTAGGATGGCTACTTTCGGCTTTATTAATTGTGCCGACAATTACTAGTTGTGGTGGCGGTGGTTCACGCACTGCTGCTCCACCACCAGTAAATGATACAACTGGTAGAACAGTATCTAATGTTCCGGTGAATGGTCAGCCTCAGGCACAGAAGAAAGGATTGTCAACAGGTCAGAAAGTGGCAATTCTGGGAGGCGCTGCTGCTCTTTTCTATCTCTACCAAAAAAATAAGAATAAGCAAAAAGAAGGTGCGGAAGGCAAGTATTACCTTTCCAAAGATGGACGCGTGTATTATCGTGATGCTGAACACCGCGCTCACTATGTATCAGCACCTGCAAGTGGAATTCAAGTTCCCGAATCAGAAGCTCAACAATACCGCGATTTTCAAGGTTACAACAACAGCACTACAGGACGTAGTTTGACTGGTGTTGGTGCTGGTCAATAATTATTGAGGATAAAATCATGAATTTTGATGGAATTTTGAAAAATCTGAAAGATGCTTTCATCGGTGGTGAAGAACAACGAGATGATGTGCGTCCCGCAAGCGAAGATCAGTATGGCGACCCCGCCGGTCAGCAGTATGGCGATGTGCGTCCAGCAAGCGAAGACCCCTACGGCGACCCCGCTAATCAGTATGCTGATGCGCGTCCAGCAAGCGAAGACCCCTACGGCGACCCTGCAGATCAGCAGTACGGCGATGTACGTCCTGCTAGTGAAGACCCTTACGGCGACCCTGCAGATCAGCAAAGATAGAATTTTTGAGAAATTATCAACGCGATAGCCCAAAGGGCTAAAGCGCTTTGCGCTATCGCTTGTGAATGTAAAATGCAAGCTATAGCGTTTTTTGATCATCAGCAAGATCAAACAGCAGATTATCGTCAGGCGATATCTTTCCAACCATGTATCGTGGCGATGTTTTTTAAACATAATTCCATCGTTTCTGGCATAGCGGAAGAGATGAGAATGCTAGGATAAACAGCCATCCCCCAATCAGGATGAACGAGAACCCGACATTGATTTTGCAGCAGTGGATAGTCGAGTAAAGCTTTAATCACAGCAGTATCATCATGAGGTATTTTTCCCGGACGTGAAAGCAACGGATAACCAGTCCGGGGATCGATCAGATCGGTGGGATAACCCTGATCTCGCAGATTAAATGCAACATCACAACCAAAGCGCATAAATTTCTCGCGCAGGGACTGTTTTTCCCCTTCAACTTCAGGACTTGTTTCCACAAGTTGACATCGCGCTTGCTGCAAAACGATCGCTACCCAAAAATCAGGCTGTAACCAATCTGGCAATATCTGTTCGCGGTTGGCACAGATATACGGACTAGGTGAGTGAATCGAGATTTGAACTGCTTGTCCCGTTTTACCAACCAATTCAAGGGGACAGCCTTGCAAAGAACTATAAACTGTGGGGTAGTTCACCAAATTTACTTGTGAAATCGGTAAGTGTTGCTAAGTTAATCCTCTGTTCAGATGATAACTCTCAACAAGTTATTAAATTTCACAAATTTTGACAAATTATACTAAAGTCACCAGTTCTTAATGTAATTTTTACCTATCCTTAAACGGTGTGCAGAGTGACTAATCTAACTTCAAAGCATTAACCGGCACATCATTCCAAGAATCAACCACACGTAACCGCGCTATCCAACCAGATGCTTTTTGCCCAGTTGTCAAATTCTGCTCAAAAGAGGTATGGCAATCCTGAGCTTGGGATTCGTTACAACAAGCAATACAAGCGTGAATCATCCCTGATGGATCTATCTGTTCGTTTACCCAAATTGTCATAGATTCCTCCAAGCGCCAAAATAATGCTGTGATGAAAAATAGCTTACATTCCTTTAGCTGCCAGATGAATTAAAGACTCACCAGTTACCCGACAAATCCGCCAATCAGGTAACACACTAGCTCCCATGCGCCGATAAAAACCAATAGCTGACTCATTCCAATCCAGTACACTCCATTCTAAGCGTCCAAAACCTTGTTCGACAGCAAGCTGAGCGAGTTTACTGAGAATAGCTTTACCGATTCCTTGACCGCGAAACTCAGGTAAAACAAACAAATCTTCCAAGTAAATTCCCGGTTGAGTCAAAAAAGTCGAGTAGCTATTAAAAAACAAGGCAAAACCAACCCCTTTACCCTCAACCTCTGCCAAAATTGCCTGAGCGTAAACAGGCGACCCAAATAGATGTTCCTTCAGTGTCCGCGCATCCCCAGTCACAGCATGAGATAAATTCTCATACTCAGCGAGATCTTGAATCAATTCAAACAAAGTAGAAAAATCTTCCGGTCTCGCCGAACGCAAAATTAGACTGGCACACATAAAACAAACTTAGCATTCTAGACAATAGATCTTACCCCCTTTCCACCAAAATATTACCCATTTCTTCCTTCCTTCCTATCTTCCTTCGTGTTCTAACGGCTAACGCCTAACGGCTGACCGCAACGCTAACGGCTTCGCTAGCGCTGCGCTGACGCTAATGTGTCCTTTGTGGTTAAACCAACCATCCTTTTAAACGCTTAGCAATATGAGGACGGCGCAACTTCCGCATCGCCTTGCTTTGAATTTGGCGCACACGTTCGCGGGAAAGGTTAAATAAATAACCAACTTCTTCCAAAGTACAAGGTTCACTAGTCAAAAGACCATAGCGCAAGGAAATCACGTCTTTCTCTCTTGGAGTTAACACATCACTCAACACATCCCAAATCTCTTGGCGCATCATAGTTTCACTCATTTGCGCTTCTGGAGATTGGGTATCTTCATCTTCCAGTAAATCTACTAATTCTGTGTCTTCTTCTTTACCAACACGATGATTTAAAGACAGCGCTTTCCGCCGGAGTTGTTGCAACTGACGTAGTTGTTCTGGCGCTATTTCTAAAGCTTGAGCTAGTTCGTTTTCCGTCGGATTACGTCGCAGTTTCTGCTTGAGTTCTCTTTGCGCTTTTTTAAGTTTATTAAGTTTTTCAACAATATGGATTGGTAAACGGATCGTCCGAGCATCGTTAGCGATCGCGCGAGTAATCGCTTGTCTAATCCACCAATAGGCGTATGTAGAGAACTTATAACCTTTATCGGGATCAAATTTTTCCGTAGCGCGATTTAAACCCATAGCGCCTTCTTGAATCAAATCCAGGAAAGGGACACCGCGATTCAAATAACGTTTGGCAATCGACACCACCAATCGCAGGTTAGAGCGAATCATTTTCCGTTTAGCAACTCTACCTTGATACAGGCGACTTTCCAGTTGCTTCTCGCCTAAGTCTAATGCTGCAGCTAACTCTGTGCGACTCGGTTGGCGGTCTAATTCTTTTTGTAAAGAGGCTTGTAGTTCCTCAACTTCAACTAATACTCTGACTCGACGCGACAATTCTACTTCTTCATCTGGTTTCAGCAGCGGATAACGCGCCATTTCCTTAAAGAAAGCTCCCACAGCGTCGTCTGACTCGGTTTTATGATACCCAGTAGATTGCGCTTCTGCCATATCATCCCCATGAGTGGAGTCTTCTGATGCAGCATTATCTACCGGGGAAGACATATCAACTATTACGGCCGCCAAACTCTCTAGTGATGGTTCCTCTAATTCGGGAGTCATCGCGAAATTTTGGTCTTCTACCATTGTATCCAATTCAGCAATTTTCATAGTTATATCTACAGCAGTTGCTAATAATGATTGGGATGATGCTTTTACTTGGTACATAGTCAAGTGACCTCTTACGAGGAGGAGCGCGAGCAATTGCCTTTATACTTAATCAATCTTAATAATGGTGATATAAGCATCCTCAAATAGAGTGAACTTAATACTTAAAACCTATGCCCTCGCAGCGATTTCCTTACTTTGCCCTGAGGAAATGAAATATTTTTTCTGTCACATTACGGGGTAAAAATTAATTATCAAACTAAATCGGGAGTTTTTTTCATTGTTCCTAATTGTATTAATTGCTGAATTTTTTTAGACAAAACGCCGAAAACTTTTACTCCACCACCCACAATAATTATTTTTTTGTACAGTTTCATTGTGCTTACTTTAGCAGACTGCTCAGCACAAGGCGATGGAAGCTGTGTGCTCGTGCGAACACTTGTGTAGTCAATACTGATATCCGCTGGAATTTGTAAATGGTGTACTCTTCCAAACAGGATCTCATATGCTGAAACTATTTACTCTCTACCAATAGGCAGAAAACAATTACTTTGTGCTCATAAGAGTAAAAGTAGATAAATTTCTGCTCTTAAGTATGAGATTCTTTTATTAAAGTAGGGTGTCGGGAAATGCTAATAACCAGCACTGTCACAATCAACAAGTCTAAAAAAATACTTTATAATAATTGTTTGTCCAAACTGATTGATGTGGTCTCTCAAGAGAGGATATACTTTACGGGTAAGGGGATTAGCCAATAATCTAGGGAGGTCAGCGTACCTAGTAAGTCAGCAGATGTGTAAGTTGAACATGTGTCTATTAAGTCAGCAAATATGTACAAAACTGGTGTGAACTCATCTTCTTTAGTGGTAGCTGAGCCTGGGATATCATACAAATCCAGTCCATCAGAGCGGTGGGTTGAAGTGCTGGTCAACTGTCCTGGTCGAGAAGCAGAACTGGAAAAAACAGATAAATTGTTTACCTACCGGCTACCGGCTGGCTTAGAAGTCAAAGCAGGCGATATTCTCAGCGTCCCTTTTGGAGCCAAGATTGTCGGTGGGATCGCGATTCGTTTATTGTCAGCACTTCCAGATAATTTATCATCGACAAAGATCCGCGATGTGGAAGATGTGCTGCAAAAAGACTTCTTCCGCGACACCTACTGGACTTTGCTGGAACGAATAGCCCAATATTACTATACGCCACTGATTCAGGTGATTCGTGTCGCCTTGCCCCCAGGATTACTCCGACAATCGCAACAGCGGATTCGTCTAGTAGCCCCCACCACCGAATTCCTCAGTCCACCAGCCTTATCAATTCTCGAACTTCTACAAGCTCAAAGCGATGGAGATTATAGCTTCGTTTATCTCCAGCGACACGTCAAAGGTGCTTATCGCGGCTTACAAGAATTACTCCGGCGTGGTTTAGTAGAAAGTTATCTGGAACCACCCCGATTGGCGCGACCAAAGTTACAAAAAGCCGTAATCTTAATTGGTAGTCCGAGCGATCGCGACCTCACCACTCGTCAACAAGAAATTTTAGAAGTATTACGACGGCGCGGCGGCGAGTTATGGCAAAGTGAATTATTACAATTCTGCCACGCCAGTTCCTCAACACTCAAGACATTGGCACAAAAAGGCTATGTCGTCATTGAGGAAAAAGAAATATTGCGAACAGAAGCCCCAGCTTTAGGTTCAGTTGGGGGTCAAAACGAGATAGCCAAGTCCTTGACACCGGCGCAATCTACAGCCTTGGCGACGATTAGCCAAATCCAAGGATTCGCGTCAGTGCTATTACACGGAGTCACAGGAAGTGGTAAGACAGAAGTGTACTTGCAAGCGATCGCCCCGCTACTCGCTCAAGGCAAATCAGCCCTAGTATTAGTCCCAGAAATCGGTTTAACACCTCAGCTAACTGACCGTTTCCGTGCTCGCTTTGGCAATCAAGTCAGCGTTTATCATAGCGCTATGTCCGAAGGTGAACGCTACGACACCTGGCGACAGATGCTGGTGGGAGACGCTCAAGTAGTCATTGGCACACGTAGCGCCGTGTTTGCGCCTTTGCCCAACTTGGGTTTAATTATTTTAGATGAAGAACACGACAATAGCTTTAAACAAGACTCACCGATCCCCACATATCACGCCCGGACTGTCGCCCAATGGCGAGCTGAATTAGAAAATTGTCCGTTAATTTTAGGTTCTGCGACACCGGCTTTGGAGAGTTGGGTGACAGCGAGGGGGAGTGGGGGAATGGGGGAGGGGGGGAGATATTACCTTTCTCTTCCTGAACGAGTGCAATCTCGACCTTTACCACCAGTCGAAGTAGTGGATATGCGAGTCGAGTTACAGCAAGGAAACCGCTCAATTTTTAGTCGTCCCTTACAAGAGGCTTTGATTCAACTTCAAGAACGTCGTCAACAGGGAATCTTATTTATCCACCGCCGAGGACATAGTACTTTTGTGTCTTGCCGTAGTTGTGGATTTGTGATTGAATGTCCAAATTGTGATGTTTCTCTGGCATACCATCATCCAGAAGCAGGTGCGCCGGAATTATTGAGATGCCATTACTGTAATTATGGGCGATCGCATCCGAAAACTTGTCCAGAATGCAGTTCACCTTATTTGAAGTTTTTCGGGAGTGGGACTCAGCGAGTAGCCCAAGAATTAGCTCAACAATTACCAGAATTGCGCTTAATTCGCTTTGATAGCGATACCACCCGCAATAAAGGAGCGCATCGCACGCTGCTGACTAAATTTGCTAATGGAGAAGCAGATTTACTTGTCGGGACGCAAATGCTGACCAAAGGTTTAGATTTACCGCAGGTGACATTAGTTGGAGTGGTAGCGGCTGATGGGTTATTGAATTTAGCTGATTATCGGGCTAGTGAACGCGCGTTTCAAACTTTAACTCAAGTCGCAGGACGCGCTGGTCGGGGTGATGATCCTGGGAGAGTAATTGTTCAAACTTATACACCAGAACACCCAGTAATTATCGCTGTGCAACAGCATGAGTACGAGTCTTTCACTACTACAGAATTAGAACAAAGACAAGCACTGAATTATCCTCCTTACGGACGGCTGATTTTGTTGCGCTTAAGTGGACCAGATCCGGACGTGGTCGGAAATACAGCCGAAATTATCGCCACATCTCTACGTGTTAGCGAAGCCTACGAGATTTTGGGACCAGCCCCCGCCAGTATTCTCCGCGTCGCGAACAGATATCGTTGGCAGATTCTGATTAAATTTGCACCCTTAGATTTACCACATTTGCCAGATTGGGAACAGGTGCGATCGCTATGTCCTCATGCTGTCAACCTCACCATTGACGTCGATCCCCTAAATCTCATGTAGATCCACACAGAGGCTCGTAGTTGCGATGACCGCGATTCTTCTTCCGGTGCGCTCTTCTACAGTCTATATTTACGCAGACGCTTTCAATCCTTTGCGCTCTCCGCGCAACTACGAACTTTTTGCCCAAAAATTTATTATTCTGGGAAAAATATACCTAAAGTTGAATGCTTTTTTCTGTTCAAGCATTTAATAATTACTTATGATGGATAGTTATGCCAAATTGCCAAGAGGAGCGTAACTTCATAAATATGACCCTGCAAAATATTAGCAGAAGTAAGGCTTAATTCTATGCATGAGTTAGATGAGTTCACGCAAAACTATTTCCCATCTCGTAATTTTCAGCAGATAAATTCAGTCGAAGCTAGACAATTGATGGTAGTAGACCATAGCCATAAACCATCAATCGGATTTTTATCTTCTTTAATTATGTTTGTCACACCCATTTTTGTAGTGCTTTTGTGGACAAGCATTGCTTTAATGGTATCTGCAGATGTGCGAAAGTTAACACGCGATCGCAGCGCGGAAAGCCGCTCACCACAACTTCCTTGTCGGAGTTGTCAATTTTTTCACGATAATTACCATCTCAACTGTGCTGTTCATCCCACTACTGTTTTAACTGAACAAGCACTCGATTGTAGTGACTATTGTTCCGAATAAAATTTTTGTCGCCTTAACTTCCAAAAGATATTTTTACCAAACTTTTGTATTAAAAACTACCATATATACAGACACAGTGTGGATTGAGTACGCTCTTTAACTAGCAAAGGTAAAGACGCACCGCCGTCCCCATATTAGTTAGTACTAAAGATAGATGAAATTAGTCCGATTTTATGGTGAATAGAATCATTATCTGTGATCTCAGCTGCCATAACACCCCGATCCAAGCAGGTAATGCAGATTATAATTAAATTTCGTTAATCTTAACTAGAAAATTATAAGTGAATATTATCTATTTTTAAGCTGTAGAGGTTATTAGCTGAAAAATTTCGTTTTTCAGGTAATATTGTGCTTAGTCTAAAAAAGAAAAATCAAAATAAATTTTACTGACTCTAGGCAATAAAAAGCGCAAATTTCCTAGATATAGGATGTACACGTAATTTAACTAACAGTATAAATTTTTGCCTTCAAAAACATGAATTATTCTGAGTAACGTTTATTACCTGATTTACTTTTGAGAATCATTTTGAGCAAAATACATGGAACAGGGACTTTTTCAGGTTGTAATCACGCTACTAATCTTCTTAGTAATAACACCGCCTTTAGGGAAATATATGACGCGGGTCTTTCAGAGCGAAAAAACACTGCTCGATCCGCTCGCCAGACCGCTAGAGCGCCTGATTTATGCTTTAGTTGGGGTTCCAGTACAAGAGCAGATGACAGGTTGGCAATACGCTCAAGCGATCTTGGTCTCCAATATTGTCATGGGTGTTTTTGTTTTCATCATCCTGATGACGCAGCAATTTTTGCCACTCAATCCCACAAAGTTAACAGCAGCGAGCTGGGATACAGTATTGCATACAACAATCTCCTTCCTCACCAATACAGACCAGCAACACTACGCGGGGGAGACAACCTTTAGCTATTTTAGTCAAGTAGCTGGATTAGGCTTTTTGATGTTTACCTCCGCAGCAACAGGTTTAGCGGTGGGGATCGCTTTTATTCGCGGTTTGACAGGTAGACCGCTGGGAAATTTTTACATCGATTTGACCAGGTCAATCACCCGCATCTTGCTACCACTGTCAATTATTCTCGCCTTAGCCCTAATCTCTCTCGGTGTTCCCCAAACATTTGAGGGACCATTAGTAGTCAAAACCATCACCGGCGGAACACAGTATATTGCCAGAGGTCCCGTTGCGGCTTTTGAGAGTATCAAACAACTAGGCGAGAATGGTGGCGGTTTTTTTGGTGCTAACTCCGCCCATCCCTTTGAAAATCCCAATGCTGCAACGAATTTGTTAGAACTGCTAGCCATGTTGTGGATTCCGGCGGCATTAATTTTTACTTACGGTAGATTTGCCAACAACCTCAAACAAGCTTGGCTACTTTTCTGGATGGTATTTATCATCTTTTTTATCTTAATTATCGTCGCCTGTATGGGTGAGTACCAAGGCAATCCCATAGTCAATAATCTATTGAAATTAGTAGATTTACCGAACTTAGAAGGTAAAGAAATTCGCTTTGGTTGGGCGCAAACAGCATTGTGGGCTGTCGCCACGACCGCGACCATGTGCGGTGCTGTCAATGGAATGCACGATTCTTTGATGCCGCCCGGATTATTTTCGACACTATTTAACATGTTTACCCAAACAATCTGGGGTGGTCAAGGTACAGGGACGGCTTACCTATTTATTTACTTGATTTTGTCGGTGTTTGTCACCGGCTTAATGGTGGGAAGGACGCCGGAATTTTTAGGGCGCAAGATTGAAAAGCGCGAAATTGTCCTAGCGAGTGTCGTCTTGTTAGTGACGCCGATTTTAGTCTTAATTCCCAGTGCTTTAGCTTTGACATTTCCCGAACAACTAGCCGGAATTAGTAATCCCGGTTTTCACGGTGTTTCTCAAGTTGTTTATGAATATGCCTCAGCCAATGCCAATAACGGTTCTGGTTTAGCTGGTTTAGGCAACACTCAACCCGCCGCTACCGCTATCTGGTGGAATCTTAGTTGTTTAATTCCTCTGTTGGGTGGGAGATATATTCCGATTATTGCCATTTTGCTGTTAGCTGAAAGTATGGCACATAAACAAACCGTACCTGCATCCAGTGGCACTCTGCGAACGGATACATTGCTGTTTACCAGTGTGACAGCAGGAGTGATTCTCGTTTTGGGAGTACTCACGTTCTTCCCAGTTTTAGCTTTGGGTCCCATCGCTGAAGCTTTTCAAATTGCTAGCAGTGTGAAGTAGAGGATTGAATCATGGCATCTACCAATTCCCCCACACCCAAATCTAGACGCCGTCTTGGTCGAAGGAGTGACTCTCAGCAAAAAACACCAAAGGTAAATACTCAAGGACTTTACCTGCGAGCAATTAAAGCCGCTTTTGTCAAGCTGCATCCCCGATATGCAATCAAAAACCCTGTAATGTTTTTGGTTTGGGTGGGGACAATTATCACTTTACTCGTCACTGTCGATCCTGATTTATTTGGGACAGTCAAAGACCGCAACGCCCAGTTGTTCAACGGCTTGATTACGGTGATTTTGTTTTTTACTGTCTTGTTTGCGAATTTTGCCGAAGCGGTAGCCGAAGGACGCGGGAAGGCGCAAGCAGATGCCTTACGTTCCACAAAATCAGAGACGATGGCAAAGAAAATAGTCGGGGATGGGATCGAATCCGTTTCTTCGACAACATTACGTCAAGGCGATCGCATCATTGTTGTCGCTGGTGATATGATTCCCGCTGATGGGGAAGTAATTGCCGGTATCGCTTCGGTTGATGAATCAGCAATTACAGGTGAATCTGCACCAGTACTTAAAGAAAGTGGTTCAGATGTCGCGAGTTCCGTGACGGGAGGAACGCGGATTATTTCCGATGAATTGACAATCCGCATTACATCTGACCCCGGTAAAGGTTTTATTGACCGGATGATTGCCTTAGTGGAAGGGGCGGAACGAGCGAAAACACCGAATGAAATTGCCTTAACAGTTTTACTGGCAGTGTTAACTTTAGTGTTTTTGTTTGTCATTATTACATTGCCCGCGATCGCTAACTATGTCAACAGTCCAGTCAGTGTCGCCATTTTAATCGCCTTATTAGTAGCGCTGATCCCCACAACAATTGGCGGCTTACTCAGTGCGATTGGAATTGCCGGGATGGATCGAGTCGCTCAATTCAATGTCATTGCCACCTCTGGCAGGGCGGTGGAAGCCTGTGGCGACATCAGCACCTTGATTTTAGACAAAAC
Organism: Cyanophyceae cyanobacterium; assembly: GCA_038214545.1. Taxonomy (GTDB): domain Bacteria; phylum Cyanobacteriota; class Cyanobacteriia; order Cyanobacteriales; family Nostocaceae; genus JBBQRU01. The sequence goes on from JBBQRU010000007.1 coordinate 21,169, forward strand.
CGGAACAATTACCCTTGGCAACCGTTTAGCAGAAGAATTCATTCCGGTGAATGGGCATACAGTAGAAGAACTAGCAAAAGTAGCTCTGGTTGCCAGCGTATTTGATGATACACCGGAAGGAAAATCCATTGTCCGACTTGCGGAAAGGCTAGGCGCAACCGCAAATTTTGACTCTACTCAAGCTATACCTGTGGAATTTAGCGCCAAAACTCGGATGAGTGGTACAGATTTACCAAGTGGACGTCAGGTGCGAAAAGGTGCAGTCGATGCGATTAAGGGGTTTGTCCGCAGCCGCAATGGTAGAGATACAGCCGAATTGGATGATGCTTATCAACAAATATCACGTCTAGGTGGCACTCCGTTGGCGGTAGCTTTAGATCAAGAAATCTATGGCGTAATTTATCTCAAAGATATTATCAAGCCAGGAATCCGCGATCGCTTCGCGCAATTGCGGCAAATGGGTGTGAAAACAATTATGTTAACTGGCGATAACCGGATTACCGCCTCCGTAATTGCGGAAGAAGCTGGGGTGGATGACTTTATCGCCGAAGCGACGCCAGAAGATAAAATAGCTGTAATTCAACAAGAACAAGCCCAAGGCAAACTCGTAGCGATGACGGGGGATGGCACTAATGATGCGCCCGCGTTAGCCCAAGCAAATGTGGGTGTAGCCATGAATACAGGTACACAAGCCGCGAAAGAAGCCGCCAATATGGTAGATTTAGACTCTGACCCGACGAAACTCATCGATATCGTCACCATTGGTAAACAATTGTTGATTACACGCGGGGCGTTAACTACCTTTTCCATCGCCAATGATATTGCTAAATACTTTGCCATTCTGCCGGTAATCTTTGGTGCCGCGAAATTACAGAGTTTGAATGTGATGCATTTAACTAGTACTCATTCAGCGGTATTATCAGCACTGATTTACAATGCTTTGATTATTCCGGCGTTGATTCCGTTGGCGTTAAAAGGTGTAAAGTTTCGACCACTGACTGCAAATAAATTGCTAGGACTAAATATCTTGGTTTATGGTTTAGGTGGGGTAGTTGCTCCGTTTATTGCTATTAAATTAATCGATATGTTGATTACGGTTGTGGGGTTGGCATGATTAATTTCCGGCAAAGACAACGTCTACCAAGTAAAATAATTTTTCTCGCCTTGTGCAGTAATTTAATCATTGCGCCGGCTGTTGACGCCGCTACTGGTGGTATCTGGCAAAGGCGTGATACTTATGCGATGGGGTTACTTGGTTTGTTAGCGTTAGGGCTAATTGTTTATTTATTTGATGTCGTTTTTCACCCGGAGCGTTACTAATGTCTATAATGCGAAATCTCACACGGGCGATCCGCATGACTTTGGTATTGTGGGTACTGACGGCAATTATTTATCCTGCTGGCATCACAGCGATCGGTCAACTGGCTTTTCATGAGCGAGCAATGGGTAGCTTGGTATATAACTTAAAAGGAAATGTCGTCGGCTCGTCTTTGATTGGTCAACGCTTTATCTCCGAAAGATATTTCCACGGTCGTCCTAGCACTGTGCAATACAGCCAGACTAAAGATGCTCAGCCAACAGGTGTATCTGGAGCCAGCAATCTTGCACCTAGTAATCCAGAATTATTAAAGCGGATCAAAGCGGAAATAACTCGGCTTCAAGATGCCAATATCGACCCTACGGCTGATTTACTTTACACCTCCGGGTCTGGTTTAGACCCACATATCACCCTCGCCGCCGCCCGCTCGCAATTAGAACGCGTCGCTAATGCTCGCGGTGTCCCACCTAATGAAATTAAGAAATTAATTGAGAAATACACAGATGGGCGATTTTTAAGGCTTTTTGGCGAACCAGGAGTGAATTTTCTCCGCTTAAATAACGCCCTTGCTGTTGATGAACTTAATCGTCAACAAAATAAATAAATGTTGTGACGTCGCATGGTGATTTTTGCGTCACACAACCCTTACACAACGCCGGTAATACTGTCATCAAAATCGTTATAACTAAGATAATCATTAAGCAGTAAGACAGATGATTAGAGGAAGTGATCACGATTTTATTGCCCATCAAACAGCGCTAAAAGCCGAAAATTCTTACATTCGTCCGGCGCGGCGCGGTAAGCACAAAATTTTTATTGGGATGGCTCCGGGAGTTGGTAAAACCTTCAAAATGCTGGAAGAGGCGCACCGACTCAAGCGGGAAGGAATTGATGTTGTGATTGGGCTGCTTGAAACCCACGGTCGCAAAGAGACCAAGCAAAAAGCAGAGGGGTTAGAACTGATTCCTCGCCGAGAAGTAGAACGCGGTGTGCAACTTTCGGAAATGGATACGGATGCAGTGATTGAGCGATCGCCTCAATTGGCGTTAGTCGATGAACTAGCTCATACTAATGTCCCCGGTTCACTGCGTGAGAAGCGCTATCAGGATGTAGAAATCATTCTCGCCGCCGGAATTGATGTCTATTCAACCATGAATATTCAGCACTTGGAAAGCTTGAATGACCTAGTAGCGCGGATTACAGGCGTGGTAGTACGAGAGCGGATACCTGACAAAATCCTGGAAGAAGCTGACGAGATAGTAGTAATTGATGTCACGCCAGAAACATTGCAAGAACGGTTGCGAGAAGGCAAGATTTATGCGCCAGAAAAAATTCAACAATCCTTAGATAACTTTTTTCAACGTCGTAATCTCATTGCCTTACGCGAGTTAGCATTGCGGGAAATTGCTGACAATATTGAGCAAGGTGCGATCTCCACCTCAGGCAATCAATTTTGTAATATTCACGAGCGGGTGTTGGTTTGTGTCTCCACCTATCCCAACTCCATCCAATTGTTACGCCGAGGCGCACGGATTTCCAGTTACATGAATGCACCACTGTATACAGTATATGTTGCTACGCCAGATCGCTTTTTGACGAAAGAAGAAAGCTTGTATATTGAGACTTGCGAGCGACTATGCAAAGAATTTGACGGTAACTTTCTTCGCATAACTAGCAATGATGTCGCCAAAGCGATCGCTGGAGTTGCCGAAAAATACCACATTACCCAAATTGTCATCGGTGAAAGCCAAGGTTCTTGGTGGAGAATGCTCCTCCGAGGTTCTTTGACGCAAAAGTTAGTCCGATTGCTTAGAAATATCGATGTACATATTATTTCCTCAGAAAAAAAGGTGATTAACTAGGTGCAATTCTTGAGAAGTGACATTTGAATCAAGCAAAGCTGATTCACAGATTTATATATGCCACAATTCCCTGGTAACACAAATCTCAAATCCCATGATTGTCATCGGTTTAATGAGCGGTACGTCAGTCGATGGTATTGACGCCGCCTTAGTAGATATTTCCGGTACAGATTTAGACATAAACATCAAGTTACTCGCTGGCGCAACTTATCCTTATCCGGCGGAACTCAGAGACAAAATTTTAGCTGTTTGTGGCGGAGCCGCCATCTCAATGGCTGACTTGGCAGAATTAGACGATGCGATCGCCCTCGCCTTCACCCAATCCGCCCAAAAAATCCAAATTATCCCCGCCACCCTCATCGGCTCCCACGGTCAAACCCTATACCATCGCCCCCCCTCCTCTCACCTCGGTTACACACTCCAACTCGGTCGCGGTGCAGTCATTGCCCAAATGACAGGAATTACAACTGTCAGCAACTTCCGAGTAGCGGATATTGTAGCTGGTGGTCAAGGTGCGCCATTAGTGCCGAGAGTAGACGCTTATTTACTCAACCATCCACAAGAAGCTAGATGTGTCCAAAATATTGGCGGCATTGGCAATGTTACGTATATTCCTCCCAGGGAGGGTAATTGGCTTGACGAAGTACGTGGCTGGGATACAGGACCCGGAAATAGTCTGTTGGATTTGGCAGTGCAGCATTTAACCAACGGTGCAGAAACTTACGATCAAGATGGCAACTGGGCAGCAAGTGGGACTTATTGTGAGCCTTTGGTAGCAGAATGGCTAAAGAACGACTATTTCCAGCAATCGCCACCGAAATCTACAGGGAGAGAGTTATTTGGCGAAACTTATTTGCAAGCTTGTTTAGCAGATGCTCAAAGATGGCAATTAAATCCCGCTGATTTTTTGGCAAGTCTGACAGAACTCACAGCCGCCTCGATTGTACACAGCTATCAGACTTTCTTGCCGCATCTTCCCGACCGAGTATTTTTGTGTGGCGGTGGTGGACGAAATCTTTATTTAAAAAAACGTATCCAGGCGTTGTTGCCCTCAGTCCCAGTTTTGACCACTGATGAAGTCGGATTAAGTGCTGATTTTAAGGAAGCGATCGCCTTTGCCGTTTTAGGATACTGGCGAAAAATGGGTATTACTGGTAACTTGAGTCAAGTGACTGGAGCCAGTCAAAGTGTGCTTTTAGGAGAGATATATTTGCCAAACGGGACAATTGCCATATAAGTCGCTTAATATAGCTATATATACTTTTCAGTGCCCAGTCTGACCGGAGATTGGGCATTTGCGTTCATCTACTAATGCGCTTTTCATCTCATTAAATTTTACGTATTGCTACTGAATTAGTATGTGACATAAAACTATGAATTGGGTTTTGAATCTGGATATTGATATTTGCTTAAAGCAAGGAACGTAACCAGTGGCGCACACTTTTTTGTTAGAACCAGGACGTTGGGCATTGCAAGGCAATTGGCTAGAACGTGACCAAATGCCGATCGCGGTCAAAGGAATGACATTAGTCGCCTGGGGTAGAGATAACTGGTTCACAATGGTGACGAGATTGGTCTTTCCCGGTACTGAACATGCGGAAATGACTTTGCAATATAAGGGGCGTCTAGATGCTGGTGAACGCCAGTATGCTTTCGTACTCCAGCACAATCACTTGGGACGCATCGAAGGAGAAGGTTGGGTAGCGCCAGAATCAATTGTTCAGCGTTACTGGGTTTTAAGCGATCGCCAACGCCGCACTGGCTTTGAAACTCTGCACAGAATTGACCAAGACACTTACTACATGAGCAGTGGTGTCCTGTCCGGTCATTTTCTCATAAGCACAATGGAAGCCAGTCTGGAGCGTCAGCCAAACGGAAATTAAAGGCTTGATGGGAGGAGAATTTTTTATGTCAGATCCGCATATTGGTCGCTTATTGAATCAGCGCTACCAGCTTCAGGATTTAATTGGCAGTGGAGCAATGGGTAAAGTTTATCTTGCGGAGGACGTGCTACTTGGGGGTGTACCTGTGGCGGTAAAGTTTCTCGCCCTCTCTCTGCAAAATCAACAAACACAAATCCAACTTCGCTTTGAGCGTGAAGCGAAAACCTGCGCTTTGTTAGGGCAAAAAAGTATGCATATTGTCCGTGTCATGGACTATGGTGTCGATGAGGATAGTACACCGTTTTATGTCATGGAATATCTACTGGGCAAAAGCCTGAGTGAGATTATTCGTGCTTCACCGCTGTCTGTAACCAGATTTTTGAGTTTGGCGCGGCAAATCATTCTCGGATTACAGTGTGCTCACGAGGGTATTCCCGTAGATGGCAAAATTTACCCAATTATTCATCGGGATATTAAGCCTAGCAACATCCTGGTGATTCAAGATCCCAGTTTTGGCGAATTAGCCAAAGTTCTGGATTTCGGGATTGCTAAGTTATTAGAGTCAAATGCCAATTTAACAAATTATTATTTAGGGACGCTAGCTTATTCTTCTCCCGAACAAATGGAAGGAAAGGAGCTAGATTGTCGCTCTGATTTCTACAGTTTGGGTGTGATGATGTTTGAAATGCTCACAGGTAGAATGCCTGTGCAACCAGATACTCATTCTTTTGGCGCATGGTATAAAGCACATCACGAGCAAACACCACGCTCTTTTGCCGCAGTTGACCCCAGATTACACATCCCAGCAGAATTAAAAACTTTGGTAATGAGTTGTCTGGCAAAATCAAAGAGCAATCGCCCACAAACGACGCGGGAAATCCTTCAGGTAATTACATCTCTAGAACAGCGTGTTAGCAATCAAGTACCAGAAGATCTACTTATTGAAGTTCCTCCTCAATCACGGACAACAGATTGGTCAACTCAAGAAATTATCCGCTCCTCTGCTTGGCCGAAGAATAAACCAATTGCCGATATTGTCTTTGCTCATCCTATTTCTGTAAATAGCAGATCCGAACCAGCGCTGTGGATCATGCTACCGCAGCAAGAAATTCGTCAGCGCTCTACTTGTACTCGTTACAATCAATTTTTATTTATTACTACTCCGCACCCAATGTTGTTATGGATTACTGTCATCTACAACCGCAAATCTGGACCTAAATGGTTGCCTTACTATCTCGATCTAAAAAACCGCCAAAGTCAAGAAATTGCTCAATTATTAGCAGCTTATGGGTCATACCGCCTGTTATTTTTTACCCGTGAAATACCCCAGCCCTGTATTCAAGTTTTAGTTTCCACAATCTCTTTAGCGCAGCGTACTCTGTTACAACAATGGGTAATGGTCAGCCAAACTCTCGTCTCTGCTGCTGACCCACAAGTGAGTAAAAATCTACTCAAAAGCGAGTACGAAAAAATCAAGCCTCAGATTCTCATGAAATTATCGGCTATTAATACGGACTCTTCTTTAGATCTTTCTGGATAAACAAAATATTTTTTAGTCTCACACTAAGTCGCTAGTGCGCCTTGGCGTGAGATTTAATTTTTAATAGCTACATTTACGAACTAGAAGCACTCTTGACGTTATATAGTCAGCGAGCAAATAAAATTATTAAGTATTAATAAGGTCTGAGCAAATAAAATAAACAAGAATCAACCCAGAAGCAGGTGTTTTAAGGTGGACGCCCCAGCATCCCCAGCTCTTTTCCCTTCAGGAAACTAAGCAAGAGAAGGAGGTCGCCGACAGCGACACGACAAGAATTATGCCCAGGATGCGCCTGAGTCTAGACCCCACTGATGCTTAAGCAGTTGTTGGTAAGTGGCTTCGCGCACGATCATTTGCTCGTAGAGCTTCATTAAGAAGTCTTGAGCTTGCTCGCGGCTCATGCCTTGGACTTGGGTCTGGAAGGAGCGGATACTGAATTGTTGTTCCAAGGATAGTTCAATTGGCTGACTCATAATTAACTCCAAAAATAAAACTAGAAATTAGCCGATCTGATTACGTAACTGGTTTCAGCAGGGGCATTAGAAGCAATTGTGACTTTTATCACTGATAATTTCTCTCTGCTTATTAAGAAAGATAACAAAGATTTGACAAAATGCCCATCTTTCCAAGTAGGTAAATGCTATCATCCTGAAGACGAAAAATTAACCCCCGCAGTTTCCTCCGGAGGTTAGAAGTAGTTTTAACAAATTGTTAAGTCTAAAAATGCTCAGCTTGAACAGATTCAATGAGTATATGTACTCGGCTAAACCGCTTCTAAGGCAATGATAACCACCGTGATGTTATCGTGTCCTCCATGCTCCTTCGCTGCCTCGATTAAAGAGATCGCTGTAGACTCGATTTGCTCCTCGATCGGTTTTTGCAGCACTGGTGATGGCTGGAAACAAGTAGTAATGTCCTCATCGACAAGTTCTTCTGTAAGACCGTCGCTGCATAATAACAAGCGATCGCCAACTTCTACATTCAGTTGTTGAACTTCAACTTGATATAAATCATCACGTCCCAAACACCGGGATAGCACATGTCGCCAAGGATGAGTTCTTGCCTCTTCCGGCTTGATTTCTCCGACTTTGATCGCTCTTGCTACCCAAGTATGATCGTCTGTAATCTGTTGTAAGTGAGAATCGCGGAGGCGATACAGGCGAGAATCGCCAATATGAGCACACCAAGGCTGTTCGTCCGGGCGGAAGATGACTACTACCGCAGTTGTTCCCATATCCGAACGTTCCGGAAAGTCGTGCTGATCTTGGACAATCGCTTGATTTGCTTGCAAGAGTGCTGCAGATAGTAAATCCTCAGAAGACTGGAGAGAATCCCAATTTGCCGCTAAATGGCTGCTGATTTCTTTAGTTGCAATCCGGCTTGCTTCCTCCCCTCCAGCATGACCTCCCATGCCATCAGCAAGGATGAAAAATCTTTCTTCTGGATCTATATAATAAGCATCTTGATTAACAGAGCGCACGAGTCCCGGATCGCTTAGACCCGTAAAGCAAAGTTTCATAGCATGTCCACGACAATTAAAATGTACGGTCATAGCGGTCGAGGCGCAGGAGTAGGCGGATGAGCAAACCTGCCAAAGCTACCGCTAGTGTTGCCACAAGCAGTGCTAACCATACATAATCATTCACCAATAAAAATGTAGCGGAAAGGGTAAAAGCACTGATTATTAGAGCATAGACGATAGCGATTTGGATATTGCTCTGTCGCCTGAGCAAACGCTCTGCCTCAATCGACCGGACGCGCACGCGCACATCTCCTCGTTCTAATTTTTCCAGAGTATCTTCCAAGCGCCGAGGCAAACCTAGAGCACTACTACTAACTTGAGCCGCTTGACGACTTAATTCATTGAGGAAACTATTGCCCTCTGAGCCGTTTCCGTTGGTCATAAGCTCCATTGCATAGGGTTTGGCAACTTCCATAAAGCTAAAGTCTGGATCTAATCCTTTGCCAACTCCTTCGAGTGTGGAAAAGGCACGCATCACAAAAGTAAAGGTCGCCGGAAAACGAAATGGCTGATCGTAAGCAAGTTCGTAAAGATCTTCACTAATCGCTGCCACTGATTGGTTCTCAAACGACTTATCCATAAAATGATCCAGCATGTACTGGACGGAACGCCGTACTGGTCCCATATCATCTGAGGGTGCAAGCGCTCCTAATTCTATGAGGGAATCGACAACTCGTCCAGCATCTTTTTGGGCAATGCCAAACAGCGTTTGCATCAATCCTTCGCGAATGTTGGACTTAATTCGTCCCATCATCCCAAAGTCATAAAAGATCAAAGCGCCTTCGCCACTCACAGCAATATTGCCTGGGTGAGGATCGGCGTGGAAAAAGCCATCGTGGAGTAACTGATGTAAATAAGCTTCAGCACCTTGACGGGCAATAACTTTGCGATCGATACCGGCGGCTTCCAAAGCCTCATACTGTGTGACTTTTATACCAGGAAGATACTCTAATGTCAGCACTCGTGACGATGTGTAACGCCAGTAAACGCGCGGTACTTTTACCCAATTATAAACTCGAAAATTCCGGCGAAATGTGTCCGCATTGCGACCTTCACCGAGATAATCAATTTCTTCCCAGAGAATGCGACAGCATTCATCATAAATGCCTAGCCAGTCTCGACCGCGCCCCCATTCTGGATGGCTTTGAAAGTAACGCGTAATTCCTTTGAGAATCTTTAAGTCAATTTCAAACAGTTGCTTAAGTCCTGGGCGTTGTACCTTAACGACAACAGATTCCCCAGAATGTAGCACCGCTTTGTGAACTTGTCCTAAACTAGCCGCAGCTAAAGGAATCGGTTCAAAACTGTCAAAAAGTTCCGGAATCTTCTTATCCAGTTCTGTGGTGACGATCGCTTCTACCTGTTGATAGCTAAACGCCGGAACTTTATCTTGCAGCTTTGCCAACTCTTCAACATACTCAACTGGGAATAAATCCGCACGAGTAGAGAACAATTGACCGACCTTGATGAAAGTAGGTCCTAAATCCAGAAGGGTATTGCGAAGCCAGACCGCTTGGATTTTACGTCTTTGCGATTTTTTGACATCGGTAACTCCCCCTGAATAACTCCAGGATTTGTTGTACAACCAAAGTCTGAACATTAAGGTCAAGACAAAAGACCAAATGTCGTAAAAACGCCGTCTACTAGAATAATTTTCGCGATTCCAACGGTATGCCTGATCTGGATAAGCTTTCTGCATCCGCTTTGCATGCCGCTGTTTTGGGGTCGAGTCAGCTGGAGGAACAGACACTCTATTTCCTAACTTGTTTTTTTGATAATTGCAATTGAATTGGGGTACGGGTGTCAGTTCGCTCAACCGTCAGTCCACCCGAGGTCATTTAAAGTGAATTACTACGATAGCGTTGTAATTCAGTGCGTAACAGGGCAATTTCCGCCCGTAGTTCGTCAATCATTGCTTGCAGATCGACTGCCTGAGAACCTGGTGTATTGGTAACTGTTGTCCCCATACCTACATTAGCGTGTTCAGCTTCACGTTGAGCACGTTCCATCACTTGTTCTGTAAAGGAGCGTAAACGCTCTCTCGCCTCGGCATCAAATTTGCCAAGTTCGCTCAAAGCATCGGTTAAAGCCGCTTCCGCGTGCTCATTTATCACCTCAGCCGCCGCTCTACCGACGAAAAAAGCATGCAAAATTGGGTTAGTCATAAATTTTTGTTGCGATCATCAGCCCAAATTATAACTTGCCCTGCAGCATAGCGCCTTCTACCTAAGTGGTTGATCTCATGCCGTTCTATTCCCCAAGGTATAATAATGCCACCTTCTACCTCTCCAGAATCAGGTTGCCTAGTTTCTCACAGATTCCATCCGATCATCACTCCTCACTGACATCAAATTCAACACCTTCATAGATATCACCGAAAGGAATTTGAAAATCTATGGATTTAAGTGATAACACTGCATTCTCCGACTCATACTCACTTAATACCCATTGACCATCAGTATTTTTAGTAAACTGTTCCACATGATATTCATATTGGTCAACCATAATATATTCAGTCAATTCCGGAATTGTGCGATACATCCGAAACTTGTTTGTGCGATCGTGCTTCTTTGTAGAGTCTGACAAAACCTCTAAAATCATTGAAGGATTAGTTACAATCGTAGTTCCGCTACCTTCATATACAGGTGTTCCCGAAATTACCATCACATCAGGATACGTGTATATTCGATAACGTGATAACCACAGTTTGACATCACTCATGTATATTTTGTAGTTTTTCCCTTTCGTGCCAAGTTTAAAGTTGGCGTAAAAATTACCAGCAATTTCATTATGATTAGTTGTGCCACCAGGCATTGGAACTATTTCTCCATCTAAGTATTCATTTTTGAATTCTGAGTTTTCCTCCGAAGCTAAGTATTCTTCCGGACTGTAGTAGCGCTTTTGTGTGTGTGTTTGCATAAAATCAAAATTTAGTAATTTGTATGATTACAATTATAATTGGTGACGTTAATGCAGGCGATAATTACAACCTATTACAAAGGATGATTTCGAGCTAAAAACGCCTCAGCCTCATCTCGATTACCGATCGCACCATCTAAAGTAGCTGCAAATAATTCATCTAACATCTGTCGAAACATCGCACCCGGTTTGTAACCTAGCTGCTGTAAATCTTTACCATTCAGCTGCGGCTGAACATTCGCCCAAACAGTTATATATTGCCAAATTTGGCGTCTAACCGCACGGGAACTGCGAACAGCAATTAAAATTAACATTGGTAAATCATACTGACGCAGCAACGGAACCACTAAACTAGGAGGTTGACAGGTAGACAAAGAAGCGAGCGCCAGACTTTCTACTGTAGCTAATTTCCCTAATCTAGCGATACTATCTGCTGGTAGCTGGAGATTTTTTGCCACTTGTACCCGATATTTTGGTGCTAGGTGAGCAATAATGACTTCTAAGCGTAGCAACCAGTGACTCAAGGAATTGTCATGTCGTAAACAGCGTGCTTGTAAACGTAATTGCCGCCACAACTGTCGATCTAGCTCTAAAGTTGAATGAATACACTTTAATGCACCTAAATTTCCCAGTAACTCCAAAGCAGTTTGCCAGTAAGAAGCCTGTAAAATTGTCCTCAATTCCGCTTTCAGACGAATTTGGAGAGACGGGACTTTGTGGTGTTCTTTTGCTGTGCGATCATAAACACCACTCGCGATTGCGTAACGAATATACACCTCGGTTTGCGACTCAATTTTAAATCCTAACCGGACAGCAAAACGGACAGCGCGGTAAATCCGAGTTGGGTCTTCAATAAAGCTGTTAGCGTGTAAAACCCGAATCTGAAGCGCTTCTAAATCTTGTAATCCGCCAAAAAAATCAAGTAATTCACCAGCCCCAGGATTCGTCAGGCGTAGTGCTAAAGCATTAACTGTAAAATCCCGTCGATATAAATCTTGACGAATTGAACTCGCTTCAACTTCCGGATTAGCTGCAGGGTAAGGATAGAATTCTGTCCTCGCAGTCGCAATATCCACTGCCTTAGAATTACTATCCCACTCTAAAGCTGCAGTTTGAAAAGACCCATGAATTTCCAACCGACCACCCACGTAAATATGCTGAAGTGCCTTTGCCAATTCCACACCCGCACCAGTATCTGTTGTTTGATGAAAGCCATCGACCACCAAATCGAGATCCGGAATAATGAGTTGATCGGTTGGTTGAGCCAAAAGTAAGTCTCGCACAACGCCACCAACTAAATAAAGATGCCAGCCGCGTTTTTCCGCTTCGGCTGCGGCTTGGGTGAGTAATTGCCAATGTCCGGCGAGGCGAGTACTTAAAGACGGCAAAAGCGAAGCCTGATTTTGAGCTTGATGTATTTGCCGCAAAATATCAGTCCGGGTAATAATTCCGACCAAGTATCCTTGATCTAGCACAGCAACCCGTCCGCTATCAGTTGTCACCATTAGAGACTGGATTTCCGCAAGTGATGTATCCGGGGTAATTGTTTTGAGATTGGTTGTCATGTGACCTTGGACAGGCATCTGACTGAAGCCGTGATGACCAGCGACATCAATATCCCGACGAGAAATCATCCCTAACAAACGATTACCAGCGACAACCAACAAACCTGAGTGACCATAGCGCCGAAGAATTTCGTCGGCTGCAGCAATTGTCGTTTCTGGGGTAATAGTCCGGACAGGAGATGACATTAAATCCCTGGCGACTGGCTGGGTGGTGGTCAAATGAATAATGGGGTAAATTTTCTGATACCTTAACAAATAAGGAAGAACCGTCAGCACAATTGCTGCACGATATCATATTGCCGTCTTGGGAGAAGGGAAAATGACTATTATATTTCAATTTGCGCTAGTTGCTTTAGTGTTTATGTCTTTTGCGATGGTTATTGGCGTGCCTGTTGCCTATGCAACACCGCAAAACTGGGTAGAATCGAAGAAGTTACTCTGGATTGGTTCAGCAATCTGGCTGGGCTTAGTGCTTTTAGTTGGTGGTTTAAACTTCTTAGTAGTTTAAATCAACCATTGTTGCTCCTATTACTTATTCAAAGACGGTTATGGCGATTTTCGAGGGAACTTTTGCGAATACAGACCCGATGCGGTTTGCGATAGTCATTGGTCGGTTTAACGATCTAATTGTCAACAAGCTGCTTGAGGGGTGTCAAGATTGCCTAAAGCGTCACGGAGTCGATCCTGAATCTCAGGTTGACTACGCCTACGTACCAGGTAGTTTTGAAGTGCCGTTAATCGCTCGCCGACTCGCAGTGTCGGGTCGATATGATGCCATCATCTGCTTGGGTGCAGTAATTCGCGGGCAAACACCTCATTTTGATTATGTCGCCTCCGAGGTGGCTAAGGGAATTGCCGCTGCCGGGTTTCAAACTGGTGTGCCAGTAATTTTTGGCGTTTTGACAGTAGATACCATGCAGCAAGCCTTAGAAAGAGCTGGCGTCAAAAGTAATAAAGGCTGGGACTATGCGATGAATGCCCTGGAAATGGCTAGTCTTATGCGGCAATTACCTGTCAGTCTCGAAGAGCCATATCGCAATTCTCAATTGCCTCCCGGACTTAAAAGTGCTACCGGGGAGTTCACGATCGCAACTGAGCAAGTCGGCGCTTGAGCAAATTTTAGATTTGGGAGCAGTGGATAACATGAAATCCCAAATCTAAAATTAATGCTTGACAAATACGCTCTGAATCTGAGATTATAATATTTGTTGGTCAGTTGCGGGTATAGCTCAGTGGTAGAGCGTCACCTTGCCAAGGTGAATGTCGCGCGTTCGAATCGCGTTACCCGCTTTTAGAGAAAGTAGTCTTTAGAACTTTTTACTAGGTGCGATGTGGAATAAGATTTTTCCACACATCTCACACCCTGTTCTGAATCTTTGAGAATTGCTAAAATAACAGTGTTCCGCGATTTATGACTGACTTTATAAGCGCACCGCTCACACACACATCAAGTTCCGCTTTTATTATTCGTGCAATCTCAAAAAGCCCAAAAGATTGACTTAAGTATTGAATACCCTTGTCCGAACTGTCGGCGTGGGCAGATAATTCCGATTACCTTGACAGAAGCATTTGGTTGCGATCGCTGTCAACAAATTTTTGTTGCCGAAGATAATGGGTATGCGTTAGAGCAACTCGCGACGATTTACCCTTACAAGCGAATTTGGCGCTGGACAGGCAACCGTTGGATCATCTCCCGTCCTCGATTTAGCGGTACTTATCTGCCAATCGCCGTGGTGATTATTCTCGTGTTGTTACTTGTTTGGTTACCATTAGCTTTGCAATCGGCTCAGGCTTCCCATATACTTATTTGGGCAATGGCAGCAGTACTTTTGGCCATATTGCCAGCGGTAATGCACTTGCTTACTTACAGACGTTAATGGGCATGACAGTTAATGTTGATGAATTCCCGCATCCGGTTGCGGTCGCCAAACACGCATATCAAGCTTCCCTGAAGTTAGGTATTACGAAAGGAATAGACCGCAGCCGTGCTATTTTTGCAATGGCACAAGCTCTCCGAGGGTCATTTGACGATATTTTGGATGCTAATACCTTAGATCTCGAAGCCTCGCGAGAAATGGCGGTGCCAGAATTGGTCTTGGATTGGCTGAAGCTAACCCCAGAAAGACTACAGACCACAGTCGATATTCTCCAACGTTTAGGAGAATTAGCAGACCCAATTCGCCGGGTCAGAAACGCTGACTATCAATTAGAGGATTCTCAAACTTACTCTCAGTTAATGCCACTGGGAGTGATTGCCTTTATTTATGAAGCATTTCCCGAGTTGGGGGCGATTGCCGCCGGTTTGTGTATTAAGACTGGTAACAGTTTAATTCTCAAAGGCTCTACAGAAGCCAGCAATTCCAACGCCGCGATCGCCAATGCTCTATTAACAGCCCTAGATGAAGTATTACCACCAGGTTGTTTACAATTATTAACAGCCGAACACGGCACGTCAGTTCGGGACTTGGTAACCCAAGACCAGTACATTAATTTAGTTATTCCCTATGGACGTTCAAGTCTTGTCCAACAAGTAGTCCGCCAGTCAACATCCCCAGTCTTAAAGTCGGCGATGGGGAATTGTTATTTATATTGGTCACTGAGTGGCAGTTTAGACATGACCCGCTGGGTAATTATTGATAGTCACGCCTCAGAACCCGACCCAGTCAACGCCATTGAGAAAGTTTTAATTCATCGTCAAGCGATGCCTTCCGCTTTGCTTGCCTTATGGAAAAGCTTACAAGAAAAAGGTTTTGAAATAAAAGCCGATGAAGAATTACAAACCGCCTTCCCCGACTTGCACCTAGCTAATGATGGTGATTGGGGTAGCGCTTATTTAACCAAAACAGTCGCTTTTAAATTGGTAGATAGCTTAGAGACAGCGATCGCTTGGATTAATCAGTACAGTAGCGGTCATGCCGACTGTATCGTTACTGAATCTTACCAAGAAAGCCGACAATTTGCTTTAGGAGTAAATAGCGCCTCTAGCTATATAAATGCGAGTCCTCGCTTTTCTCGCAATCCTTCCCGAGGAGATTCAGTCTTTCTAGGAATGTCAAACCAACGAGGACACCGCCGAGGACTAATTAGCCTCGAAACTCTCACCACTGTCAAGCATATCGTTCAGGGAAATGGCAGATTTTAATCATGATGAATGATGGTAACTTCTCAACAACCGCTGGTAAAGTGGCTAACGGATGCCCTCAAATGACGTAAAATCGTTAGTTAAACCCAGGATTGCTAGCGGTTATTGAGAAGTTATGAATTCATCATTTTTGATGAGATGTGTAGTAGACTTTTGCTCCCGTATCTGGGACAAAATGACAACTAACCCATGAACGCACTAATGCAGTCAAAATTGGTTTGTCACATTTGCGGAAATAGTCACCCATAATCGGTTTAATCGCCTCAGTTGCCTTTTTTAAATTGTAGTGAGGGATATTTAGAAAAATGTGGTGAGCAACATGAGTCCCGATATCATGGTGGATGTGATTAATCAAACCATAATCGCGGTCAATCGTCGAGATAGCGCCTTTGAGGAAATTCCACTCTTCCCCACGATACCAAGGAATATCTGCCTCAGTATGGTGCAAAAATGTCACCAAATCTAGCCAAATTACAAAGACGACGTAAGGACCAACGTAATATTTCAGTAACCACAGCCAACCCCATTGATAGGTCAGGAAACCCAGCAAACATACCATGAGGCTAATTAAGGTAGTGCTGGTGATGATATCTGATTTTTCTGAAGGTTTAAAAATCGGGCTGCTAGGTAAAAAGTGGGAACCTTGTTTGTAAGGACTCCGCTTGAATAAGTACAGCGGATAAGCTAACAAAAACAATTGATACCGCACAAATTTTACAATCCCAGGCATCAAATTGTACTGTGATTCCGTTGGCGGATACCAACTTTCATCATTATCAATATTGCCAGTATTTTTGTGGTGAGTTGTATGGCTAATTCGCCAAGCATGATAAGGAACAAGTATCGGTGTGTGGGACAAATGACCAATTAAGTCATTCAGCCATTTCTTTTTAGAAAAAGATTGGTGTCCGCAATCATGACCGACGACAAACAAAGCCCAAAACATTGTTCCTTGCGCTATCCAGAAAAAAGGTATTACAAACCAATTATCCAGAGAATGAACGGCTGCATAAAGCAAACCAATAATCAGAATGTCGCGAAAAAAGTAAAATAGTGATTTTCCCAAATTAGGCTGAAAGCATTCAGAGGGGATTGCAGCTTTTAAATCACCAAGTGTGAAAGGTAGTTTGGTTGCATCCTCAGTTAATTCACAAATCTGAGGACTGCTGAAATTGATTGAATTAGATGGCACTTATTTTTTGGGGAAGATAGACGGGTTTTTTTTTGATGTCATATTAATTAGCCTTTGATGAGAGTAAGAAGGTTCCTTGGCAATTTTCCACAACTTTTGTAATTGTCTGGAGAATTACCAGAATTTCTTTCACACAGAGGATAAAAAACACTCTAATTGCCATGAGCGCAAAAATTACGCTCATACTGAAACGATTTGAAGCTTGATTTACAATCCAGAATAATAATCCTTGAAAGACAAATAGCCCTCCTCAGGATTGTATAAATGGCAATTGTCTGTAATCTGCTTCATTAAAGACAAAGAAAACCGATTCTCAACAATATAATCTCCCCAATTTTCTTGCAGGCTACGATGAGCTAGACGCAATCTATAAGAAGGAATAGCCGTGGAAATATGATGAGGGATGTGGACGTTAATATCGTGACAGAGTAATTCTACCCAGCGAGGATAATCACAGTGAACCGTACCAGATAGCTGTGCTAAAGCGGCATTCCATGAAGATGCAGCAATGAAAGCAATATTCGGTGCAGTATGGTGAACTAGGGTAAAGGTGCTCATCCAGAAATGGTAAACCATCCACGGCAGCAGCCAAAACTTCACAAACCCCCATACACCAGTTGTGGCAATCAGTAGCGGGAAAGCGATCACGGCAAATAAAACGACAACGCCGATCGAAAACTTGACACTTGCACGGTCTTTAGCTCGGAAATTAGCCAAATTAAAGTGCATGACAACCCAATGGATGATCGAGCCAATCCACCATAAT
Source organism: Cyanophyceae cyanobacterium (assembly GCA_038214545.1). Classification (GTDB taxonomy): domain Bacteria; phylum Cyanobacteriota; class Cyanobacteriia; order Cyanobacteriales; family Nostocaceae; genus JBBQRU01. Next base: position 38,878 of record JBBQRU010000007.1, read on the forward strand.
CGACTGCGCGTAAACCCCTCAAAGCTCAACTTACTAGGTTTTTCCCAAGCTTCAAATTCTTTTGGCGTAATTGGTTGCCAAGCATTGTCCACCTCCAATTTGTTGGTATGAAGGTGATGAAAATTATGCAGAATCCGCCAACTGTGGAAAGGGTAAATCAACGGAGCCATCAATACATGCCCCACTAAATCGTTGACCCAACGACGTTTAGCAAACGAGCGATGACCACAGTCGTGAGCGATCACAAAAAAACCTGTTAAAGCAGTGCCAGTAAAAATCCACGCTAAGGGCAAGAGAAACCAAGGTGCAAATATCAGGCTGGCGTAGCCTAAGCCAACCATTGAGACACTGCCAACCACACTCTTCCAAGCTTGACCGCGATCCTGCTGAAAACATTCCCGTGGTAGGGTTTTGAGAATATCCTTCAGCCTTAGGTTAGAATCGCTAAGGTCAGACGTTGGTCGCTGAATATTAATCGTTGATGTAGTCATGAATACCTGAAAAAAACCCTTTACTACCAAATCACTTTCAAAGTGAATTTGCAGTAAAGTTATGTAACATTATTGTATAGAATTATATCAATATATGTCCAATTGTCTATAGCCAGGGAAAATTTTTTTGCTATCCTTGAGTGGTTTTGGTAATTTTCTGTTTTCCTCCTTACTGATTAAAAAATACCTAAATCTACTTACGTATTCGGGATGCTTAGTTTTATTACCTTTTATCATCATCACAAGGCTAGCCCCCCAATTTCTGAGAGGCTAGTAAAAATCGCACATGGTCTTAACTAATAACTATGGGCTTATGGCTTGATCTCAGCCAGCTTAACATTTTTAGCTAAACCAAGAACTTGCAAAAATTGGATTGTGACCCAAGTTAAGTCAAATTCCCACCATTGTAGCCCGTGACGAGCCGAATATTGGTAAGCGTGGTGATTATTGTGCCAGCCTTCGCCGAAAACCAACAGAGCCACCCACCAACAGTTGGTAGAATGATCGCCAGATTCGTGACTGCGATAGCCAAATTTGTGAGTAGCGCTGTTAACTAACCAAGTGCAGTGGTAGACAAAAACAACGCGGAAGAACACTCCCCAAAAGACACATGGCCAGCCGCCAATCAGCAACAAGACTGCGCCGAGAGCAACTTGAACCCAAATCATATTGTTTTGCAAAAACTGATAAACTGGGTCGTCAGCGATATCTTTAGTAAAACGAGGAACTTCCGCATTCGCAGGTGATTTATGTAGCATCCAATTCAAATGACTCCACCAAAAACCTTTATTGGAATCATGGGGATCAAGTTCTTGATCGGAATGCAAATGATGGATACGGTGCAAGCCAATCCACTCAATTGGTCCACCCTGACAGGCAAGTGTTCCGCAAAAGACTAAAAAATATTCTAACCATTTGGGAGCTTGAAAACTACGGTGAGTAACAAGGCGATGGAATCCCAGAGTGATTCCCCAGCCGCCAGTTACCCAGTAAAGAAACGCCGCAATACCAATAGCTTTCCAGCTAAAGTTGCCGGGAAGTAAGGCACACAAAGCACCGATGTGCAAAACGGCAAAAAATGTGATGTTAACCCAGCTAAGTTCGGGTTTTGTTGAGGTAGCAATCGTCATGCAGTAAGTAACCTGAATAGGAATTGTTAACGCTTAAACACAACCGGATCGTTTAGATCCGCAATTTTATTTAGTTTTGTGACTGAGGTACTAATGAACAGCTTAGAACAGCTGCGGCTAGCAGAACACGCACTCATAGAAATTTTTTCGGGAATTGACACCCAGGTCAAGCAAAATTTGCGTCGAGTGTTAAACGCATTTCGACATCACCGTGTGGGTGTACACCACTTTGCAGGTGTCACAGGATACGGTCACGACGACTTAGGTCGAGAAACTTTAGACAAAGTTTTTGCGGACGTAATGGGTGCTGAGGCAGCAGTAGTGCGGGTACAGTTTGTTTCCGGTACGCACGCGATCGCCTGTGCTTTATTTGGCATTCTCCGTCCTGGGGATGAAATGTTGGCAGTAGTTGGCTCTCCTTATGACACTCTTGAAGAGGTTATTGGTTTACGTGGGAAAGGTCAAGGCTCCCTCATTGATTTTGGAATACATTATCGAGAATTACCTCTTACCGAGGAAGGAACTGTTAATTGGAATACACTTAATACAGCAGTCACAGATAATACCCGTTTAGTCTTAATCCAGCGCTCCTGCGGTTATTCATGGCGTCCGAGTTTATCAATTGCCGACATTGAAAAAATAGTTCATTTAGTCAAACAGCAAAACCCCAACACAATTTGTTTTGTGGATAACTGCTACGGCGAATTTATCGAAGAGCGAGAACCAACCGCAGTCGGTGCCGACTTAATCGCCGGATCATTGATTAAAAACCCAGGCGGCACAATAGTCAACGCTGGCGGATACATTGCAGGAAAAGCCGACTTAGTAGAAGCCGCAGCATGTCGCCTCACCGCCCCTGGAATCGGTAGTTACGGCGGAGCAACCTTCGACCAAAATCGCCTGCTATTCCAAGGACTATTTCTGGCTCCCCAAATGGTCGGAGAAGCAATGAAAGGAACTCACTTCACTGGTTACGTATTTGATAAATTAGGCTATCCAGTAAATCCACCACCTCTTACCCCTCGTCGGGACGTTATTCAAGCAATTAAACTCGGTTCCGCCGAAAAATTGATTGCTTTTTGTAAAGCGATTCAACAGCACTCACCCATCGGTTCCTACCTAGACCCCGTTCCTGACCAAATGCCAGGGTACGAGAGCGAAGTAGTCATGGCTGGAGGCACATTTATTGAGGGTAGTACTTTAGAATTTTCGGCTGATGGGCCACTGAGAGAGCCGTATATAGTTTTTTGTCAGGGTGGTACTCATTGGACTCATGTCGCGATCGGTTTAGAGGCGGCAATTGAGTCTGTGGGACCAGCTTGAGCCATCATTCCGGTAGTTTATACTGCCCAACGATCCGTTTGGCAAACTCTGGCACATGCGCTTGTAATTTCTCCGGATGATGGCGCTTTACATACAAATAATTTCTCGTAAAGTGGGAATCGATGGAGAAGCGGGCGTATTCTAGACCTTTGGGTCCAATTTTTTCAATGACTACTCCCATGAGTTTTGCTGCCCACATCGGCAGGGTGACGCCTTTGTCGTAGGCGGGAATGCTTTGTTGGACGGCTTCAAAGCGGTTGCCTTTGGATGCTACTGGTTGCTGTTCTAGTTGGTTTTTTACGAGGTCTAGCATTTGTTTACCTGTGTCGTTTCTGACGACTATCCATTGCCAGCCGAAGGGTGCTCCCATGTATCCAACTACGAGGTCGGCGAGGGAGTTGACGTAGTCGAAGCAACTCATGCAGGAGGGGGCGAAGACGTCTTTGAGTTGGTTGGTTTTGAGTCCGAAGAAGGGGACGGTTTCGGAAGATCCGTCTTCGTGTTTGAAGTGGACTCGGAAGTCTTGCATGAATTCATAATGCACGACTGTTTCGGGCGATCGGCTGGTGGTGTCTAGGAATTTTTGCAGTCCGGCGCGGTTGACGTTATCAACGCAGGGTGTGCCTAAGACGTAGAGTTTTTCTAAGCCAAGTTGTTTTTCGACTGCTCTTAATGCTTGGATTTGGCACCCGACTCCAATCACTAATAGCCGTTTCATTCCCGATTGTTCGATTTGTTCTAATACGGAAAGGTTGGGGGAGAGTGTTGGTTTGTTTACTCGGGCTGCTAGTATTTCTTCGGGGGTACGGGCAATAATCGGCATCGGTTGAAAGCGGTCTTCTTTGGTGTTCTGGACGCAAACGACGCCTTCGACTAAGCCACTATTGAGCATTTCAATGGCGATAGAGCTAACTATACCCGTCCATTGTGCTCCCGCGATCGGTTCTGTTTTCCGCGCCGCTATCATTTCTTGGTGAACGCCAAAATATAATTCGTCGGGGTTGTCGAGATTACGGGCGCGATCGTGTGTTTGTTCTTCTAGTTCACCAATCTGCTGGTTAATGAAAGCGCAGGCTTCTTTGACGTAGTGGATGTAATAGGTGTCGCACAGTCCGCACTCGCTACAGAGTTCTTTGGCTGGTCGGCGACTGGTGATTTTGAGTGCTCTGGCTTTTTTGTGTTTGGGAAGATTTACAGAAGTCATTAAAATTTCTTCTTTAAAAGACTGACGTACCTTCTTTCACAATATGCCATTTTATGCGGGCTTTTTCGTTGTGGTGACTGGATTGGCTTTTAACCGCATTAGCGCTCGCGTTGCCGTTAGGCGTTAGGACACAAAGAATACAAAGGGAAGAGAACAGGAGACATAAAGAAAAGAAAAGAAAAGAAAAGAAAAGAAAAGAAAAGAAAAGAAAAGAAAAGAAAAGAAAAAAGACAGGAAGTTAGTTTATGTAATGGTTTTGTGCTTCACGCAAAGTTTATTTGAGATTTCAGTAAATGCACAAATGTAGCTGTAGAAGAGTGTTTGTTACTTTTTGTATAACTACTGCAAGTCGAAGTCAGAGCGGAATTTAAGCAATCAAATCAATCGAGGCTATATGCAAACTATCTTTCAAAGCGTTAAAAGACTAATTTCCATGTGCTTAGTTACACTATTTGCTGTAACTAGCGCCTTGACAATTCTACCGACTCCTGCAAAGGCAGATAATTTTACTATCATACACTGCGAGTCAGATTGTGGAAGTACGATAAGCAATGTGACTGCATTTACGGCAGGAGTGCTTTCGGGTAGTGCGGTAACAATTGTTGCTACGGGAAGCGCTGAGAGTATTGCGACTGGAGTCGGAGCAGCATTTGGTACAGCCTTTGTTACTGTAGCCACGCCAGCATTAGTAGCTGCTGCTCCATTTGTAATTCCAGTCGCGGCAACAGCAGCAGTTGGATACGGTGCTTATAGGTTAACTCATAAAAACAGTCAAGCATCAAAATTAAGGTAATATTTGTAACTGCAAAAGTTAGCTGAGTTTAGGTTGGGTTAGAAGAATCTGAAACTCAGCTTAGAATTAAAGTATTTAATACGTCCTTTGCTACTCTAAGGATACCTCTCTACAAAAGCGCAATCTAAAAAAGATGAGCAGAGAATTCAACGTAATCATAGAACAGGATTCGGAGGGCTACTTTGTCGCGTCTGTACCTAGTATTCGTGGATGCCATACCCAAGCCAAATCTCTAGACGAGCTTGCGGAACGCATTCGAGAAGCCATCGAACTTTGTCTAGAAGTTAAGCGTGAGGATTTACAAATGCTACTGTGAAGTATTAATAAGTATCACTAGAAGGTGCGATCGCCTGAAACTGTGCGATCGCACGTCCACTCCTCTGTTTCTAATGCGTCTTTAAAAAAACCAAGAAGACCTGAAAGAGCTAGTTTTTGAGCAAAAAATCTAAAATAGAGATAGAATCTGCACTAAACAACAAGCCCTATGACTGGTATTACCGTCAATCTCAACCCAATTATCGACCTGACAGACGAGCAGTTTTACCAACTTTGTCGGGAAAATGCCGATGTAAAATTTGAACGCAATGCTCAAGGAAAAATAGTTATCATGCCACCGACAGGCGGAGAAACTGGAAAACAGAATTTTGAAATATCGGTTGATTTTGGAATCTGGAATCGCCAAGCTAGATTAGGGGTATGCTTCGATTCCTCCACCTGCTTTAAACTGCCTAATGGCGCAAATCTTTCTCCAGATGTAGCTTGGATCAAGCAGGATAGATGGGATGCTCTGACTTCGCAGCAGCGGGAGAAATTTCCGCCAATTGCACCTGATTTTGTTTTAGAGTTAATGTCTCCTAGCGATACGTTAGAAGATACTCGAAACAAAATGCAGGAATATATCGATAACCAAGTAAAACTCGGCTGGTTAATCAATCGCAAATCTCGTCAAGTTGAAATATATCGTCAAGGACAACCAGTAGAAATACTAAACTCTCCAACTATTTTATCTGGAGAAAATATATTACCTGGTTTTATTTTAAATTTGCAAGCCGTTTGGAATTAAGCTTTTAAACTTGCTACTGGTAGTATCGAGCGCACAATAGTTATCCTTGAAAGATTTATCATTATTGAGTAAAGGGGAAAAATTTTTGTACCCATACTCTAAACGAGGAATGAATGAATCAGCAACCTAGGTTTCAGTTTAGTTTTTTAGTAGGCTTAATCTGCGCCCTTAGCGCTTGTGTTGCTCCACCAGCAGCAGCTTTGCCAGGGCAAAATGTTGGGGAAGTACTGCAATGGTCATATAATCATCCGTTGATTGCCGGACTCAGACCTGCCATCAAATTACAAACGGCAGAACCAGATTTTGACTCTACATCCAAGTGCCAAGGTAACGAGTTAAATTTTGTTGTTTGGGCACCTAAGAGCTTGGTGAGCCAACGAGAAGGCGTTGATTATCGGTCTAGTGATACGTCTTTCAATTTCGAGCCGAAGAATTCCGCTGGAATTAATCTGATTCGACAAGTCTACGATTCTGCGATCGCTCAAGATTTTGCTTCTTCTATCCTGATATATCATGGAACAAATAACACTCCTAGAACCAGTTTTTACCAAGGCAGGCGCTACGGATATATCACTCAACATTTTCGCGATCGCCGCCGCAATGATAAAAGTCAGCAACGCTCTGCTTCACAGTTAACAGTAGTGCCTCTGGATCAACTAAAAAACGAAATTCAACTCGATAAGAGAAAACCGCATAATTATTGATTCTATCATTAGAGAAAGATAATTTCAGTGTGCAGCCTACCTCAGCAAATTAATACTGAATTTGACAAGGAATCAAATACTCTACTGATATAGATTGACGCGAAGGTTACAGTTAAAGTTGGTAAGGAGCGGACTTAAATTTTAGGTGAACTAGGGGAGAATGCAATAGCCCTGGAATTCCGATTCTTCTTCATATTAACTTCATCATACGTCTACCTTTAATAAATTATTAAATCTAAAATTATCTCTCATTTAGAAATACTACAAATGTATCTTATATTGGAAATCTATTCTAAATTAAATCTAATCCTGGGCTAGTTTTAAAAAATGGATTTCTTCAAACAGGCAGGTAAGTTTGCTGAAGATTTAAACGATACGGTTCAAGAAACGATAGCTCAAGTCAGTAGCGCAGTCAATGAGGCTAAAAATAACGCGGCTGAAATTGCAGCTTCCACCATTAATACTGTCGATCTAGCTAGAGAGCAATCTCTCTATGCCACGCAGCAAAGTTTTGACTCTATCGACCAAGCTGTGAAAAGCGCCATCGCTAGTGTAGTCGATACCAGCGCCGCCAGTATGACAATAGCCAATTCTCTCAAAGATTTACCCAAAACAGCACAAGAACTAGCCGACGTAATGCCGAACATCGCCCGGAGGTTGAAATTGCGAGCCGGTGTTCGGGTTGGCGATGCTCCGCGAAGTGATGCCGATGTGATGAAATTATTCGATAAAATTCCTGGCACTTCCAAGCTTGGCTCTAAAGAACACACGATTCGCGAATTCCTGAGAGACAAGCACGGTAGTCACATTCATCCACGTTCCAAAGGTGGCTCGAATGGCGCTGACAACATTGTTTGGGAAGTCGGCGCTGACAACATCCGTCGTGGTGCGAGAGTTATGACGGTTGGCGAACAGTTTCAGATTCGGGTTTATAATGCGGTTGATTCTATCGTTGTTAATTCGGGTGCGATCGCAAGACTCGGCATCACCGCAACAGGTACAGCAGTTCTCACCCAAGTTGTAGTCACAGCAATTTCCTACTCTCTCGATCTTTACCGAGGTGAGATCACAGTTGACGAGTACAAAGATCTAATTTTTACAGAGGCAAAACAAGCTGGGATTGCCACACCCGTTGTATTTCTAGTTTTGATAGCTGTGTTGGCTTTGTTCCCAGAATTTGCAATTCTCTTATCAGCACCAGTAGTTGTAGCTGGCTTTAATGCGCTGTTTGGTCTCAGTATTGCCATGCCGTTGATCCAATCCCTCACCCGTCATCTACAAGCGGGAGGATTTGGGAGTGAAGCGGTTGATGGTTACAAAAACTTGATGGGTAAGCTTGACAATACGGGAAATGTTTGAACGCAAAAGTTATAAAATTGAGATAAGAGTCAAATTGAGTGAAGTAAAATCTCAGGAAAAGCTTAATGTCGAAAGACCGATTTCATGATGCAGTTAGAATAGCTTTAGAGAAAGAAGGATGGACAATTACTGCCGATCCCTATGAAATCAGCGTTGGAGATGTAGACTTTGAAATCGATTTAGCGGCAGAGATGTTAGCTGCTGAACGTGTGGGAGAAAAAATTGCAGTTGAAATCAAAAGTTTTATTGGTCGATCTAAAGTATCAGATTTTCACACAGCCCTTGGGCAATTTATGAACTATCAGTTTGCCTTGGAAGAGTTTGAACCAGAACGAAAACTTTATCTAGCAATACCAGATTCAATTTATCACACTTTTTTTCAACGTCGTTTTATCAGATCAGTAGTTGAACGCACTCATATCTATCTACTAATTTACGATGAGAAAGAGGAGGTTATTGTCCAATGGCTGTAGAAGAATATCGAAAAATCATTCAACAATTAATTTTAGAGCGTGCCAATCGCCCATATCCACAGCCAGAAATTGAAAAACAAGCCATTCTGGATACAGAACGAGATCATTATCTTTTATTACATAGTGGTTGGCGTGGAAATCGCAGAACTTATGGGTGTAGTTTACATCTTGATATCAAAGATGGCAAAGTCTGGATTCAGCATGATGGAACGGAGGTAGGAATTGCAACAATACTACTCGAACGTGGTGTACCCAAAGAAGATATTGTTTTAGGGTTTGACTCTCCTTATATGCGCCAATTTACTGAGTTTGCTACTCATTAATATAAGAGCGATAATACTAGTAAAAAATAGCATACTATTTTTGTACAGATGCTCTCATCATGGTTTCCCCAGTATATGCTCAAGAGTATCTAAGTCTTGAGCACTCGTCGGCTTCGGTGTAATGAAGATAGGCTCCATATTGCTTGAGAAAAGCATCTGTAGCGAGGTGTGATGAAGAGGTTGACAAGTTAGAAAAATATAGTCCTTAACAATCTGTTCTCAATCGTACCTCCCCATCTCCTGTTCTTGCCAATAGCGAACGAATCATCGACCCAAAAATTCGCCATCCTACTAGACTCAAACTCCCTAGGCGAGTAGCTAGTAATAATCGCTCCAACTCAATCTGTACTATTCCATCGAATAACACTGCATTTGCTAAGGTATCTGGCGCGTCTTGAGGTAGTGGTGGTAAATATAACCTTTGTGTCGATTGAAACTTCAACAATTGTCCTAACAAATTAGCCGCTTGGGGGGTATCCACTGTAATTGGTTGAATCCGTAACAGTACTGCATATTTCCGCCGCCCTATTACTAAGTCGCAGGTAGAAGAAGCAATTACAAACTTCATCCCTGTCACTCTTGCACCCAAAAGATAAGCGGCATCCGTACTTACAATATCTCCTTGTAAAAGCTCAAACCGATCTTCAGTTGCATCAATAATACCACTAGCCATAGCCGCACCATACTCTATAGGGCTACGCACTAAAGCGCCATGTGTATTAAACATCTGCTGTCGCTGCTTGGTTTTTCCCAATCGCTCAGCAAAATTCCGTACCAATTGTACGGCTCGATCATCGTGAGATAAGTCTCGTAGTGCTACTTCCAGAGTTGCTAAATCACTAGGTAAATCAGACACGAGCTTAACCTAATGGACGTTGAATCACTTCAGGAGAGAGAATTACTTCATCTTCTGAGTCAACGATAATATCTTCTGGTGTCAGAGGTGGAAAACTAGATATCGTTGGCAAAACGGTGGGCATACTACCTAACATCGCCACTGTTTCCACTAATAAAGCTAAAGTGTCTGAATCCTGGGGATGATTTTGCACCACCCGTACTGCTCTCATCACCACATTCAAACCTTTTTGGAGACGTTCTACATCGCTAGCTACGCCCAAAAGATGTTGGAAATCGGCTTCAGTAAGGATGCGATATTGTCCGGTTTTAGTATGGAGTGTACCCACAGTTCCAGGGGTAATATTAGTCAGAGCATTAGCACCAGATGTCCGAAACTGCTCGAAGGAGTTCCAGTGAGCGGTAGGGGTAAGTTGAATGGAAGGAAACGTTTGAGTCAGCATTGGGATTTTTTGGTTAGAGAGCTATTCTTACTCTAACCGACTGCCAACGATTTAACAATGATTATCGTTGGTTTAGGCTTTGAAAAACTTGTCGCAAAACCAGCGCTATTTGAATCATTCCGCAAATCAGCATCAGATGAAATCTGCGATTGTCTGCTGAAACTATTACAAGTCAAAGTCGGATTACGAAGAGAAGTCAAACGAAAGAAAATGCCTCTGCGACCATCATAATTCTCCAAAATATTCATTTCCGCGACTGATTCTTTGCCACAGCTAAAATATCAGGCGAAATCTCAGTCACTAGACGAATCGGAAAAGCTTTAGTAGAAGCAAACTGAGCATATTCTGGAGTGAGAAACACCGCATATTTACTAGCTTCCGGTGTCAATTGAGCTACCATTGCTAGAGATATCGCTTGAATATATTTGCGAATATCAACTGCTTGCTCACCTGTTACTTCACCACCACCGAGGAATGTAGTTGGTGTGTTTTCCTGTCCGACTGTTGTACTGGGGTCTTTGGCGCTGATGTGAGTGCCGTTGATGACTGTGACTAGCCATTTGTCTGATGGGATGCTATTAAAGTTGATAATCTGTTCGCTTAAAGCTGGGGTGGTTTTATCGGCGGAGGCGGCTAGTACTAAGGTGGGGATTTGCACTTTGGCTAAACCTGTATCACCAAATAATATTGACGTTGTCGGATCGAGCGCGATCGCTCGTTTTACCCGTGGTTCGCGTAGTTGATAACTATTTTCTGGTAGTCCTTGAGCGAAACATTGGATACCTTCGCCAATACTCAAAGTCGCGATGTTACTACTACACTGTTGTTTGACACGTTGTATTTGTAACTCAGCACCAGCAATCGATAGGGCTGTAGCACCGCCGAAGGAATGTCCAATGACGACAGCGCGATCGCTATCCAATTTACCTTGCAATGGGTTGGCAGTTCGATTTAACCTTGCCAATTCATCTAAAACAAAACTAATATCTTTGGGACGGTCTAAAAATTCCTCTGCTTTTAAAAATGGCGTTTTACCGATAAAAGCTAATCTTGCATTCGCTTCATTACTCCCAACGTGTTCGACGGCAGCGACTACATAACCGTAAGATGCGAGGTGTTCGGCGATGTAGCGCAGATCAGTGCGAACAGAGGTCATTCCGTGAGATAAAACAATTACTGGCTTAGCCGCAGTTGCAGCCGTTGACCAGTAGATATCAACAGGAACCTGACGTTGGCGCGATCGGTCTTTTAAGTTTAATTTGAGTACTTGTACTTGAGCACTTCCTGGTTGTGTGGGGTCGAAGGGTAGTTTAAAATCAGGTTGCTTGCTTGCCAGTTGCGGCGCGATAGTAGCGAAGAAGCTTTGAGTTTGCCGAAAAGATTTATTGAGGGTGGTGGATAATTTGAGTACTTGCGGGAGATCGATTTGTAGGCTTTGACTGGGATAGGCTTTAATGAAGCTAATTACAGAAAGTCCTTGTGGGTCAGCTGCGCCGAGTACTAGGGCTGCTCTTAAGGCTTGCATACCAGCATTATCTTGGCGAGTTGTGACTGTAGAGAAATCCTGAAGCAGTGTACTGCCAACTGGGGTATTAAATAAATTACTCAGAGCAACGACACTTACCGGCATTTTTATCCGTAGTGCGCCGATAATCTGCTGACGTTGTTTAGTAGACAAGCGCTTGAGGTACAAGCCGTAACCGCTGGGGGGTTTTCCTGTTGTGGCAATATTTTGCAACTCGGTCATTGAGAGTGATTCTTCTAAAGGACCAAAACGCAGTACCAAACTTTCTGCTGCTTTGACTGGGGTATTGTTGATTTGTGTTATGGCGATCGCGCACAAACTACCCACAATTAGCTTTAAAATTTTCTTGCTATGTCCCATGAAGAATATTACTGAGTTTTTTTTTCAGTAATATAGCTTAACTTTTGTGTAGATTGCTACCCTCTCTGGACAGAGCAAAGTCAAACCTGATAAGAGTTGACACATCGGCAGAAAGTTTCAAGTGAGTACATCTCTCTATCATTTGTTAGAGGTAAAAGCTATTCTCCTTGACTAAAATTACAGTTGTTAAAGAATTGCCAGGTTGCTGGATTCAGATAAAAATTTTCTTAATGGCAGTTGCATGAATTACTCTCCAGAACCAACAATTATTTTAGGTGGCGGTTTTACCGGGTTATTTGCAGCGTTGCATTTAAGCCACCAAAATTATCCGCATCCGATTATCCTCGTTGACCAACAAGAACGCTTTACCTTCAATCCCCTGCTATATGAATTCCTCAGCGGTGAGATGGGGGAAGATCAAATTTGTCCGCGTTACCCTGAACTACTTGCTGGGAGTGGTGTAAAGTTTGTCCAAGATACGGTTGAGAAAATTGATTTGCGACAACGTCAAGTCGAATTGGCGTCAGCAAATTACACTTATAGTAATCTAGTATTAGCTTTGGGTTGCACGAGTTGCTATCTGAATGTAGAAGGTGCCCAAGAACATGCGTTACCTTTCCGCACGGGAACACAAGCTGTGACGTTGGCAAAACAACTTCGCGACTGTCTGGAACATGCAAGTAAAACTACTGATGCAGAAGAACGCCGCAGGCTGCTGACAGTAGCGATTGTCGGTGCGGGTCCTTCTGGTGTAGAATTAGCGGCTACTCTTGCAGATTTGCTGCCAATATGGTATGGAGAATTAGGCGGTAATAGTCAAGAAATTAGGATTGTTTTGCTTGATCGCGGTACTAAGATTCTGGCTGGAGGTCCGAGAGGTGGTGTGAAGAGCGCTTTACTCGAAACAGCAGAAGAAGCACTAGCTAAGCGCCATGTACCAGTAGAGTTACTTTTAGAAACAACAGTAAATTCAGTTTCCCCTCATTCGATTAAATTCACGCGCCACGACCAAACTCAGGAGTTAGCAGCAGCAACTGTGGTCTGGACTGCGGGTATAGCAACCAATCCATTGCTTGAAGATTTACCGATTTCGTCCGCACACCGAGATCAGCGGGGTCGTTTGCAAGTAACTCCCACATTGCAATTAGTTGACTTTCCGGAAGTGTTTGCTGGTGGTGATTGTGCTGCTAATATGACAGATTCGCACCCACCAACGGCTCAAGTTGCTTATCAACAAGGACGAGCGATAGCGCACAATCTTGCTAATATCGCTCAAGGAAAAGAACCTGCGCCCTTGCATATAAAGATAAGCGGTACATTGCTAAAATTGGGCTTAGGTGAAAGTGCGGCACAGATATTTAACCGTTTTGAAATCAAAGGTAAACTCGGTCACATGATCCGCCAAGCTACGTATCTGGAGTTATTGCCGACACCTATACATAATTTCAAGGCGACTGCTGAATGGCTAATTGATGATATCTTTCACCACCACTACAATCCCGCCCATCTCCCAGGTGTGGTAATTTCTAAGGAAGCTTAGAAGAGCAATTGAATTGGCACAAAATCATGTCTAGTAGAAAAAGTAACTCTTCCCTAGCATCCGTAAGTTCTATTCCACTGCGACGAATGCATGACCAGACGTTGCAGTTTAGGCAAGTGAGAGTGCTTTATAATTGCATCCAACCCAGCTATTTCCCAGAACATCACGATCCGCAACTCAAAATTGCAATTCCACTGGAATCGGCTCTCATTCAAGCCAGTTGGCAAACTGCAACTGGAAAACAAAATCAGAAGTGGATCAAGCCAGGACACGTTTCGATTATTCCTGCAAATCAGCTCAACTACAAACCTAGAACTCACAATCCTTAGACATAACTTTATATAGTTATAAACCACTACATAATTTTGATATACAAGTATACTGCTTTACAAAAAGAACTGTTATATACATAAATTACATGTTTTCTTTACTTGCTTTTGGCAGATGACGGATTATTTGAGATTGTGTAGTTAACTAAGGTCAGTATCACGATGTCAGAGCCAAACTTTTCCCAAGCTCGCTGGTGATTTTGCTGTGGATGCAGCGATTGATACCGTCGCCGATAATTTGGTCAACCCAATGATTGATATGGTTGCCTCTCATCTTCCTGGTGGGCAGGCAATTGAGGCAATGCTGACTACAGAAGCAGACTAGGTGCTCAATAATGAGATCAACACTGAAGTTAACAAAGGTTTTGGTGGCATCATTAATGATATTGAAGCAACATTCCATAGAGACCAATAATGGTATAGTGAGCGGTGTTGTTGGTACACATCGCACAATATAACCTTGGAAATATTTCCTGGGTTTTGCTTGTGTTGTATTGCCCAAAATTCTCCAGAAACCACAACAAAGTACTCGGAGAATTTCCAGATATCAAATCGGAGAACAAAAAATATGGGTTGGTTACAAAGACTATTCGGCATGGAAAAACCAGCAGATGCTCAAGTGAATCCTGAGCCTGCACCGGCACAAGAAGCTGCAGCACCGGATTATTCCGGTGGTCAAACCGCATCGGCAGAAACTATTCCTGCTGAACGGATGGGATTGAGTGGTGAATATGACCAAAGCGGTCTCGCCAAACGAGTTGCCCTCGCTTTTGACGAAGATGGTCAGTTTGATGATGTTGATTCCGTATACGTCGCCCAAACTGGTGGCACAGTTGTTTTAAAAGGCGAGGCTCCCAGCCAAGAAGTGATCAACCAAATGGTGGAGATTGCTCGTGGAGTTAGTGGTGCTACAGACGTAAACGTAGACCAAGTCACAGTCGCCTAGATTAGTTTACCTTTTTTACTGCAAGTAATACTCTATTAAATTAGTGTTGCTTGCAGTCACAAGCATTCCATAACTCTTTATTTATAGGATTTCCTCAATGAGCAATAAATTCCAACTTCGTCCAGCGCTTGCCGGTGTTGCTTTACTCGCATCTCTCACCCTTGCTAGTTGTGGTGGCAACAAGCCTGCTGATACAGCTAATACTGATACTACAACTACTACAACCACCTCGACTAATCCTGCAGCCATTTCCTCTGCTGCACCATCAGCGCCTGCAGTCCCACCTTCACCTGTAGCGACAACTGCGAAAGTGACTCCTCCTTCCACAACTACAACCACCACTAAAACAACCAGCCCAACAACTGTAGCTACTCTTTCTCCAGAAGCTCAACAGCTAGGAGTTAAGCCCCAAAACGCAACTACTTGTCCGACCACTGCACCAATTAAAGGTAAAGTCTCGAAAAAACGTGGCTTAATTTACCACGTACCCAAGTCGCCTGATTTCAACGCTGTTAAGCCAGAACTCTGTTTTGCTGATATAGCTACTGCAGAAAAAGCTGGGTTTCGCGCTCCTAAGTAATATAGTTAGGAGTTAGGAGTTAGGAGTTAGAATTTATAATTCACAACTCCTAACTTTATTCTTAACCAACTATTATGAAAAAAAGATAAAACATATAGTATCAATACTCAAGCGAACGCATTCATGCTGCGGGGAGCGTTAATTGCGAATTGCGAATTGGAAATGACAGCTACACCTTCCACAGCTTCCACAAGCAGCTAGAAATCAAATTCGTGACAATATGAGCTACAATCGGCACCATTAAGTTACCAGTCGCAAGGGCGCTATAACCCAATAACATGCCGACAACCGTTGCCCAAACAACATATTGCCATTGCTGAATACCACTGAGGTGCAAGATGCCAAAGCTGACACTGGAGACGATCACCGCCATAATGTTCGATCCCAAAGCGGGCAACATCACACCGCGAAATAATAATTCTTCACTTAACCCTGGAAGTAATCCCAACCAAATTAAATCAAGAAATACTAGTGGCTTTAGGACTACTTCTAAGTAATAATCAACACTGCGGCGATATCCATTCCAAAGGCGATAAACTATACCACTACCGATAGTAATTCCCAAACCCAAGCCAATTCCTAAAAGTAATGCTGTTTCTGTCCAATGCCAAGATAGCAGGGAGACATGACCAAATTTCAACCATACTTTGGCAACTATCCACAAAATTAATGCAGTCAGTCCCATCGCCACTAGAACTTGGGGACGTGTGAGAGAGGGAATTTCTGGTTCGCGTTGGCGCTGTTCAGTCACGGGAGTTGGGGAGGGGGGGAGTGTTCTTGAGGGGGAGTAAAGATTTGATAGTGGAACTTAGGGCGGAAGGATTGATGCCGGCTTGATGAGCAACTAAGATGCCTAAGGCTTCTAAGTATGAGTTTACTTGGATGGTTTTAATCCCTAGGGGTGCGTCCGGTACTTGAATTTGAGTTTGGTTGTCGCGGACGGTGATGATTCTGGTTTTTGTTTGGTTCAAACTTAAGACAGTACTGCTACCGCAAGTTGTGGCGGGAATAATTACTGCATCTACTTGATCTGCCCAAATATCTTCTTGTTGCGGTGATTGGTCTGACCCGACAATAAATTGGGGGGCGCGACTTAAACCGACAAGCACGCTGGGGAGAAAAGTATATCCTAACTCTTCGGCGGCGGAACGGGGGGATAAATCTGGATCGATCGCGATTGGTAATAAGGCTGGAGAATGGGCGCAAGGAATTTGCAGATTTCTGACAACTAAGTGACTAATTACTGCTTCTGCACCAGCGATGGGATCGACTCCTTTACCGTGACGATAGTCAAGTTCTGCTTTCTCGTCTATATGATCGGGAAAACGCGCAACTACCGCGATCGCTTCCGCCCCAGCCTTGTCAACTAATATTTCTGCGGCTCGGAGTAAAGTATCTGGATTACCGATTGTTCCCCAACTCGCCCCTGATGCTGATAACCGTAATTCTACTTGTAAGGGTGCATCTGTAATTACATAATCTGTTAAAGTTAATCCTAGTGTTGCTCTGACTGCGTCCGCTGCTTGTATATGTCGCAGCCGTAATTCCGGTTCAACAGCTTGGTCAATTAGCAAACCTATCCGATTCTGGCGCACTGGACGTAAACCCCAGCTACCGGCGGCAAATTGATCTAACCCATAGCCTTCAACATAAAGAGCGTTGGCTATCGGCCAATATAATTGCGCCCCATTCATAACGTTGGGGTGAGTAATTAGGCGATCGCATACCTGGGCGACAGCTCTTGCAACTGGCAATGCATCACCTGCATACCCACCGATCGCGGCTCCGACGCCAGTAGGTACAATTAAAATAACTGTATAGGGTTTAATCATTAGTCATTAGTCAACTGCTAATTGTTAAAATAGTTAACAACTAGCAATTAGTGAATTATCCTTCTGTTGTGACAACGGCTTCAACCGTAGCTTTTTGTTTTTCCACGTCAACCGCCGTAACTGCCCAGCGCAGGGGTTCTCCCTGTTTTTTCAACTCAGATTCAATTAATTTTTGTAATTCGGTGGAATTGCTTTGGATGTCGATTTCTGCTGTGATAAAATGTGTCGTCATTATGCCTCCTGTTAGCTAAATTTTCTCAAATGCTGACACTTGGTGTTACGGTTTGCCAAATTGCTTCTGGTAAACGGTATCTTCTTTTTCTGTTTCGATTTGTAAATCAGAGCGAGGGTAGGCAACACAAAGCAAAGCGTAACCCTGCTTTTGTAAATCTGGACTCACACCCATACCTTCAGCTTGATCGACAGTTCCGGAGGTAACTAGTGCCGCACAAGTTGTACAAACACCAGCATGACAAGAACTTGGCAAATCTAAACCGGCGGCATCAGCAACAGACAAAACCGTTTCGTTGTCCGGTACTTGCAGAGTGTGGGTTTTACCTTGGTGTTGAATTTGGACAGTGTAATTGGACATAGAGTTAAATCATGAAACGCAAACAAAGTAAGTATATTAAAATGCTTTTAACAGAAAAAGCCGAATTACACTCATAATTATAAGTCCTGGCGAGCCACAAACAACCATCTAGGCTAGGAATGACCCGTCACAATGCTCATACTGGCTTGAAGACAATACCTGAAAAAGTAAGTATAGAAGCAGATTAAATTTCACGTTCAATATCAGTGGAGAGTAGAATGCTAGAGTCGTACCGCCAACACCTTGCTGAACGCGCAGCCCTTTGTATCCCCCCGCTACCATTGGATGCAAAACAGACATCAGGACTGTGTGAATTACTGAAGAATCCACCATCAGGAGAAGAAGAAACGCTTCTTGAATTGCTACGCGATCG
This sequence comes from Cyanophyceae cyanobacterium, assembly GCA_038214545.1. Classification (GTDB taxonomy): domain Bacteria; phylum Cyanobacteriota; class Cyanobacteriia; order Cyanobacteriales; family Nostocaceae; genus JBBQRU01. Next base: position 57,116 of record JBBQRU010000007.1, read on the forward strand.
CATTCCTCCCGGAGTTGATCCCGCATCTTATGTGAAAGCAGGATTTTTAACTGGGATTGCCAAAGGTGAAATTACTAGCCCTTTAATTACGCCACAAGCAGCCGTATATCTCCTCGGCACAATGATGGGTGGTTATAACGTCCAATCGTTAATTGACCTGCTAAATCCCAGCAATCAAATCCTGGCAAGTCACTCAGCCAGAGCTTTGAGTAAGATATTGCTGGTGTTTGATGCCTTTCATGAGATTTTACACCTGTCGGAAACCAATCCTTATGCCAAACAGGTGATTGACTCTTGGGCAAATGCTGATTGGTTCATCGGTCGTCCGAAAATGCCGGAAGCGATCACAGTGACTGTATTTAAAGTCCCAGGCGAAACAAATACAGACGATCTTTCACCTGCACAACACGCCACAACCCGTCCAGATATTCCTTTACACGCCTTGGCGATGTTAGAAACCAAGTTACCAGGAAGTTTGGTAACAATTGCGAAATTGAAAGAACTGGGGCATCCTGTGGCTTATGTCGGGGATGTGGTCGGTACAGGTTCATCGCGCAAATCCGCCATTAACTCGGTGCTGTGGCATATTGGGAATGATATTCCCTTTGTTCCGAATAAAAGAGCAGGTGGATATATATTGGGTGGGGCGATCGCGCCAATTTTCTTTAACACCGCTGAAGATGCTGGTGCTTTACCCATCGAGTGTGATGTCTCCAAGATGGAAACCGGAATGGTAATCACCATCCACCCTTACAAAGGTGAAATCACCACCGCCACCGGAGAAGTTCTTTCCACCTTCACCCTCAGACCCGACACTATTTTCGATGAAGTTCGGGCTGGCGGACGTATCCCACTATTAATTGGACGTACCCTCACCGATAAAACCCGCGCCGCACTCGGCTTACCACCCAGCAGCATTTTTATCCGGGCGACCCAACCCACTGACACAGGTAAAGGCTACACCTTAGCGCAGAAAATGGTGGGTAAAGCCTGCGGATTACCTGGTGTGCGTCCCGGCACATCCTGCGAACCGTTAATGACCACAGTTGGTTCTCAAGATACAACAGGTCCGATGACACGGGATGAGTTGAGAGAACTCGCTTGTTTGGGGTTCTCCGCTGATTTGGTATTACAAAGCTTCTGTCATACCGCCGCCTATCCCAAACCAGTTGATATCAAAACTCATCACGACCTACCCGACTTTTTCGCCTCTCGCGCTGGTGTCGCCTTACGTCCTGGCGATGGTATCATCCATTCTTGGCTAAATCGGATGCTACTACCAGATACTGTCGGTACTGGCGGCGACTCTCACACCCGCTTCCCCTTAGGTATTTCCTTCCCCGCCGGTTCTGGGTTAGTCGCATTTGCCGCAGCTTTAGGTGTGATGCCTTTGGATATGCCTGAGTCTGTATTAGTTAGATTCAAAGGCGAGTTGCAACCAGGTATCACCTTGCGGGATGTCGTCAACGCGATCCCTTATGTCGCAATGCAACGCGGTTTACTGACAGCAGAGAAGGAAAACAAGAAAAATGTCTTCTCTGGTCGGATCATGGAAATTGAAGGTTTACCAGATTTGAAAGTTGAGCAAGCTTTTGAACTTACCGATGCTAGTGCTGAACGTTCTTGTGCTGGTTGTACAATTAAACTCAGTACTGATACCGTTGCTGAGTATCTGCGTTCTAATATCGCGCTGATGAAAAATATGGTAGGGCGTGGTTATACCGATGCCAGAACTATCATGCGTCGCGTTGCCAAGATGGAGGAATGGTTGGCAAATCCGGTGTTAATGGCAGCTGATCCCGATGCGGAATATGTGGAAATCATTGAGATTGACTTGAATGAAATCAAGGAACCAATCGTCGCCGCACCAAATGACCCGGATAATGTCAAATTGTTATCAGAAGTTGCCAACGATCCCGTGCAAGAAGTGTTTGTTGGTTCTTGCATGACTAATATCGGTCACTACCGCGCCACCGCTAAAATACTCGAAGGCGCACCACCTGTGAAAACTCGTCTTTGGATTTGTCCTCCGACTCGGATGGATGAATATCAGTTAAAAGAAGAGGGTGTTTATGGTGTGTTTGGTGCGGCTGGGGCGCGGACAGAAATTCCTGGTTGCAGTTTGTGTATGGGTAATCAAGCCCGTGTTGGCGATGGCACAACAGTGTTCTCTACTTCCACGCGCAATTTCAACAATCGTATGGGTAAGGATGCGCGAGTATATCTCGGTTCCGCTGAGTTGGCTGCAGTTTGTGCCATGTTAGGTCGCATTCCCACTGTGTCGGAATATATGGAGATTGTGGCGCAGAAGATTCATCCTTTTGCTGACAACTTGTATCGATATTTGAACTTCGATCAAATTACTGGTTTTGAAGATGAAGGTCGGGTAATTTCTCTCGAAGAAATGCCCAGGATTGAGGATCTTTTGGGTATGCCAACTGTAGGTAGTCGATAATAAAATTAGGTAGGGTATATGCCCTACCTGCTTTGAGTAGAAATGTAGGTGAACAGTAATGGACTTTTATAGAGTCATACTCAAGCAAAGTGCAGGTTATTGGGTTGCGCTTTGTTTGGAAAATGGTATTGTAGGGCAGGGAAATACTCAAGAAGATGCAATTAGTAGGCTAAAAGATGCTATCGAGTCTTTTCAATCTGTTTATAAAACTGAAAAAAATATTTATAGCGCTCCTCTATCTATAGAAGAACTACATGAATTTTTAGTGGTAAGCGGTAGTAGTGCTAATTAAGCTAAAAAAGTAAACTATTTACTAACGGAGCAGGCTATCTGGTAGAATTGTCCCAGTTAAGTTGGCTCCGGTTAGTTTTACCAGAAGTCTGTTTCCTGACCCAACTTTGGCACCCCTTAAGTCAGCTCCACTTAAATCGGCTCCACTCAAATCGGCTCCAACTAAATTAGTATCTCGTAAATTGGCTTGGCTCAAATTTGCCTGAAACAGATTTGCTCTAAACAAATTCGCTTTTTCCAGGTTTGCGCCTTGAAGATTCACCTTATGTAGAAAGGCATCGGTCAGATCAGTATGACTGAGATCGGCATTGCTGAGGTTTCTGCCGGAGAAATCTCTTTCTTTCAGGCTCATTCCCTTCATATTTGCCCCGCTGAGGTCAGGATTCGGCGGTTTTTTTGGTTGCGGCGGAGATTGAGAAGGCGATGGAGTAGGCGATTGATAGTAGTAGCGCGGTGGGTTCTGGTGAGCGCGTGGCGGTTCTGACTTTGGTGCTGGTTTCGGATCTTGCTTTAAGTTTTGTACACCTGGTCGAATTGACCGCAATTGGTCACGAGCGTGATTGAGCTCCTTTAGTTTCTCTTGGGCTTTCTGTTGTAGCCGAAGATTATCTGTGGGAATGCGGTCTGGGTGCCAAATAAACGCCAGATCTTTATAAGCTTGATTAACTTCCTCAGGTGTCGCTCCAGGCTCCAGACCCAGAACTTTGTAGTATTGCTCGTAAGTACTCATCTACTTTATTATCAATAATACTTCAGATATCTTGGCTCAATACCACCTAGAGACAGAACTCAGGCGTTATAAACGGCTTAGTTATTTCTGGTGTTATATCATTATCCCTTATTCCTGCTCCGATTACCCCTACTATTAATACTCAATGCAGAACTGAGATACAGGCGATAGCTTCGCTGACCTTACGGTACGCTTCGCTCGACCTTGCGGTGAGTACATCTGCCACTGAAAGGCTATTCCCATTCAAAAAAACAGATTCTTACTTGCGTATATCGTTAAGTTTTAGTTATGTGAAATAACATGACACCTGTAGATGTCTTGCACTGCAATTAAACTATTATATAATTAAAACTCACTCTACAAGCGCTTGGGCAATGGAGTAACTTATGATTCAAGCCTTAGTGAATCAAACCGAACTAGTTACCTTTGATGATTTTATCAAATGGTATCCAGAAAAATCAATTCAAAGATACGAATTACATGATGGTGTAATTATTGAGATGCCAAAGCCAACTGGAAAACATTCTGACATAGCCGGATTTATATCGGGAGAGCTATTTCTAGAAATTAAACGCACTCAACTACCTTATTTCATTCCCAAAGAATGTGTAATTAAACCAGTACAAGAATCAGGCTATGAACCAGATGTTATCGTTTTAGACAGACAACGAGTTATTAATAACGAGGCTCGCTGGAACAAAGAATCCATAATAACGTTTGGAACTTCTATCCGTTTAGTTATAGAAGTTGTTTCTACAAATTGGAGTGATGACTATGCCTTAAAATTAGAAGATTATGAGTTATTAGGTATCTTTGAATATTGGATTGTTGATTATTTAGCATTGGGAGGACGCAAATTTATTGGTAATCCTAAACAACCTACTATCTCAATCTACAACCTGGTGCAGGGCGAGTATCAAGTTAAAAATTTTAGAGCAAGTGAACGTATTGAATCTTTGGTATTTCCAGAATTAACCCTGACTGTCGAGCAGATTTTTCAGGCTGGTGTAATATGAAATATATTTTGGCATTTTAATGATATTTACCTTATCCTGAACGATTTTGAAATCCAATGTCAAAATTACCGGATTTTCAACCTGATTCTAGACAAAATCCATGCCTAGAAAGATTCGAGAATTAAAAACTCAGATTGTCCGTGAAGGATTTGTCTTTTTGCCAAAACGCGGCAAGGGTAGTCATCAGCGTTGGCGACACCCTCGGCTGGGGAAGACACTGACAATTCCCGGCAAAGATGGAGATGATGTGCCATTCTACTTGGAAAAGCAGTTAGAAAAGTTATTAGCTGAACTGGAAGAATTGGGAGAGGATTAATGAGTCGATACAGCATGATTGTCCAATGGTCAGACAAAGATTGTCTTTTCTTAGTCACTGTTCCAGAATTTGCCGACCGTGTTGTTATGCCTTGCACTCATGGTAAAACTCGTGAAGAAGCAATTCATAACGGAGAAGAAGTCATTGAAATGTACTTGGAAGCTTGGCAAATAGAAGGTGAATCTATTCCTGAACCCAAAACACTTCAGATTGCCTGATTATTTTACTTAATGACAGTGAATAAAATTAAACAATCATGGTATCGCTCTAGCCCCAACCTCTATGAGACAAGTTATTATTTATTCTGGCGAAGATGGTTACTGGATTGCACAGTGCCCTAGTCTACCTGGTTGCATTAGCCAAGGTAAGACAAAAGAAGAAGCAATTATCAATATTAAAGAAGCCATTCAACTTTATATCGAAGTATTGCAGGAAAAATGTCAGCCTATTCCGCAAGAACACTTTGACACGTTACTCATGGCTGTATAAGTATATTGTCAGTACCCGGTCGGACGCTTAAAGCCAACTGTAACTTTAGCAATCCGTTGTGCGATCGCTCTTCATTCCCAATCCCGCCACCGTTTCCCAATCAATTGTATGGCAAGCAGGAATCCGTATGATTGTCTGCTTACTTAAAGTGAAACCAAGTAGTAATGTTCTACTACTGGGAAAGGCTCGTAGAAATGATGTAGCAACTGCATCCTCGTTTGATATTCAGGCGATTGGCGAAACCCGATGGTATGTGCTTCTAAAGTTTTCCAGCGCACCAGTAAAAGGTATTGGTTAGATACTTCTACACATTTTTGCAACTCATGAGACAAATACCCAGGTATTGAGGAAATAATTTTAGCAGCCTCTTTGAAGGCACTTTCAAATTCGTCATTCATACTTGGTTTGATAGTTAAAACTGCGACTTCAAGAATCATTTAGATTTTCAAAAACTCCCATTGCGCCTAGCCGGATTGTCAGAATTTCTACGTCTGTAATTGCTTTATGAGCACCATTTCTCGCGTTAGCAGGAGTAAACCAAAAGGTTCCTTGTCTACACTCGCGTCCCCCTGTTTCCACAATTCCACTCATAACGTAGACATATTCATCACACGGGTGGTGGTGTACTGAAATCATACTTCCTGCTGCCATATGTAGTCTCTGGATGGCACCTTGGGGCACAAGTTCTGCTAGTGGCAAGATTTGCGTTCCGGGAAATTGCTCTAGAGGAAGCCACTGTTGAGAGTCGGTTTCGATGAAAGTTTGCTCAGTCATTGATTCAATCTTAAATTTTACTAATTCTATCCGAACACTCGGACGCCAAACGATCTAGAAATACTCTTGTGAGGAAAATAAAACTGACACATTGCTTCTTCTTAGCGATCGCCCCTTCCCATAAAATAAACCACAGCCAAAAGAAAAAATGACGATTTGTGGAACCGACAGAATTACAGTATCTAATTCTCAACGCCCTAGAAACGCTGGATTTACTCGAATGGAGGCTTTATGATGAATATACAGGATATTGGCGAATTCAAACTCCCAGTCCGGTTTTACCAGTTGCTTACATATTGCCAAATGGCGATATTGTCCCA
>JBBQRU010000008.1:0-63500 GCA_038214545.1 Cyanophyceae cyanobacterium
AAATCACGGGAAAATTTTTATGTATAATGTATACCATTCCTTGAATCTTTATACTTAGTGCAAAGTGTCAAAGCATAAAGTGGCAGTGGCTTAGTTCAAGCATAAAGTGGCAGTAACTGCCATTTTATGGTTTAAGTAACAAAATACTTCCTGTGCTATTGTGTTGAATGCTTTCACAACTCGGGTGTGAGGAACTTCTGCTTGCAGTTTTTCTGCTAAAGATTGGACAATAGGAGGAAAGGCAAATCCTTCTGGGATTTCAGAGTTGTTGCAGTCTATTAAAATTTTACCAGCCAGAATATCTATTGATGCTAGGACAGAAGCAGGGTTTGCGCCACGGGCAGTCCACAGCAACACGTCACCAAATGCCGCCGCTTCGTCGTTAGTACCACCCTGAGTCCCAAGCACAGCCTGTGCCACAGCCCTACCTTTTTCTGCATCACGGGCACCAAAAAACACCTGATGTTCTTGTTCCGCCCACAGGGTACCCAGGGAGCGACCCATGTTACCACTGCCAATGATTCCGATTTTCATAGGTGAACCTCACTAACTCATTAACAAAACAGACAGGTCTGTATCGATGTGTGATTGAAATGTAACAGACAGGTTTGTATCATGTCAATAGGACTATGAGAAGAATTAATGCCCAAAAATGCTGCAACAAAGTCTGCTCGCGATCGCATAATGGCGGTAGCGGAAGAGCTTTTCTACCGAGAAGGGATTCGTGCAGTTGGCGTGGATACCATCATCGCGCAGTCGGGCGTCGCCAAAACAACCCTGTATCGCTATTTCCCCTCAAAAGACGACCTCGTAGTCGCATATTTAGAGGAGCGCAACCGCCGCTTTTGGTTATTATTTGAGGAAGCAGTCAATCAGCATACAGATGCTCTTGCACAACTGTTGGCAGTTTTCGAGTGGATAGATGAACTTTTAGCACAGCCTGAATGCTATGGTTGTCCGTTTTTGATTACAAGCACTGAGTTTCCCGAACTTGATTATCCTGGACATCAGGTGGCAGTTGCTCACAAATATAAGGTACGCGATCGCTTGACCGAACTTGCAAAAAATGCCTGCACCTCTAATCCCCAGCAACTTGCTGCACATCTATTATTGCTCATGGATGGGGCATCTGTTGAGCGGCGGCTATTTGGACTAAGTGAATCGGGAAGTGGTTTAAAAGCTGCTGCTACTACTGTCATCAATGCTCATCTGTCTTAGAAACACTTATAATCTAATCTTTCAGCAATAAACTCAAAGTACTAAAAATGTCTAACTAAGGTAATTCACATGGCATCAGTTCCTTCTAGCCCTAAGATTTATCACATCACTCATATAGACAATTTGCCTAGCATTGCAGCGAGTATGGGGCTAGTTTCGGATGCGAACCGTATTGCAAGTCAACTGACTTGTTCAATGGTGGGAATGTCTACCATTAAGCAGCGCCGACTGGACGAAATAGAAGTTTTATGTCATCCAGGAACAAAGGTTGGGCAGTATGTGCCATTTTATTTTTGTCCGCGTTCAGTCATGCTTTACATTTTGCACAAAGCAAACAATCCAGAATTAATTTACCAAGGTGGACAGCAGCCCATTGTTCACCTAGAAGCCGATCTCTATACAACTATAAATTGGGCAAACGTAAAAGGAGTAAGATGGGCTTTCAGTAACGGCAACGCAGGTGCTTATATAACCACCTTTTATAAAGCAGCAGCGGATTTGATATACCTTGATTGGTCTGCCATAAAGTCTACTGATTTTCGTGATGCCAAGGTCAAGGAGGGTAAACAAGCGGAGTTTTTGATGTTTGATGTCTTTCCGTGGACACTTGTCGATAAAATTGGGATAATTAATAGTACGATGGCAATAAAGGTTCAGACAACTTTGGCAAACGTTGGGCATCAACCCACTATTGTCACAGAACCTAGCTGGTATTTTTGAAAAGGAGATGCAGCAACCCATGATTGAGCTAACTCAAGGTGATATCCTCAAAGCCGACGCTGAAGCATTGGTTAACACCGTGAATTGTGTTGGTATCATGGGACGTGGTATCGCACTGCAATTCCGGAAAGCCTTTCCAGAAAACTTTAAAGCCTATGAAGCTGGTTGTAAGTTTCATCAGGTACAACCGGGCAAGATGTTTATATATGACCTCAATCACTTATATAATCCACGCTTCATCATCAATTTTCCTACTAAACGTCACTGGAAAGGCAAAAGTTGCATCGAAGACATTAAATTGGGGCTTGTAGACCTGATAGATTTTGTACAGCAGCAGCAGATTCAATCGATTGCAATTCCTCCTTTGGGTTGTGGGTTGGGCGGTTTAAACTGGGAAGAAGTACGACCATTAATTATCAAAGCTTTCCAATCCCTACCAGAGGTAACTGTTCTTTTATTTGAGCCTGCTGGAGCACCGCAAGCGAACATGATGGTCAGAGACAAAAAAATACCGAAAATGACTGTTGGGCGAGCGGCTTTGCTAGGACTAATGCGCCGCTACTTAGCAGCCGTTATGGACCCTACTGTGACTCTTCTGGAAGTACATAAATTAATGTATTTTATGCAAGAATCTGGTGAACCTCTGCGCCTAAATTATCAAAAGGCTCCATATGGACCTTATGCTGAAAATCTCCGTCATGTCCTCAGTCATATTGAGGGACATTTTATCAGTGGTTATGGTGATGCTGAAGATCGACCGGATAAATCATTGGAGTTAAAGCCCTATGCCGCTGAGCAAGCCGAAACATTTCTAATAGACCATGAAGCAACTCTGCAAAGGTTTAACCGTGTTGCGGCTCTTATAAAAGGATTTGAGACTAGCTTCGGTATGGAGTTGCTGTCTACTGTCCATTGGGTTGCAACTCACGAAGAAGCTACAACTGTAGAAGAGGCTATTACGAAGATTCATGCTTGGAATAAACGTAAACAGATGTTTAATCCCCATCATATTCGTTTAGCATGGAAGCGATTATATGAGGCAGCATGGTTAGCCTAATCTTAGACTAAGTGCTGACTCAGCTAGTTATAATGAAATACCAGACTCAGAAGCAGCTTGGTTCAAAATATCAACCAATCCTAAATCACCAGCCCATTGCGTGAGATAACTGTAATCAAGCTCGCTACTTTGGAGTTTTAATATCCCCAGCACGTCGCGCCACTGTTTAGCAGATTGGCTACCGCGACCCCAAAGTAGCTTTTGCGAAATGATATCTTCGGGCGAGGCAATCCAAAAACTCGCCATTCCTTCAATATCCAATAGCTGACGACGAGACATTTGCGAAATAGCAAAAGGAGAATTATCCATCACGTACAAGTCAGCATTGGCAATAGTCTCTATATGAGTGATGTTCAGCATTCTCTCACGTCCGGCTTTGATATCCTCTACAGAAAGTGCCGGACAATAAAATCTGGATGCTTCTAATACCGCAACTAATGACTCGATTTGAGTAACTTCAATTTGAAGTACTAAATTCAGATCGCGAGTTGACCTAGCTTCTCCATGAATGGAACTAGCGACACCGCCACTCACGTAATAAGGGATGGAATCTCCTTCAAAAAGAAGATGTAGTTGTTGTGCTAAAGCAATAGAACCTTGAATCCACATGGATCGATCGCTCCCAATTGGCTGAAAATAGAGAGGAAACTTCTCGGCGAGAACTGCGTGGGCAAACTGCAGGCGAATTTCCTCAATTGGCGCACCGAATCGGCGTTTTTCAATCCCCGCAAGGCAAAGTTTTCTCACACAGCGATCATGCGAAACCGCAATTTCTACTCTTTGCTTGAGAGAAAGTTGGCGCAACTTGGCAAACAAGTAAATATCAGCTTCAATACTCGTATCTTCAGCCTGCGATCGATATCCAATTTTAATTATTGGGAATTTATTTATCTGTATGCCCTGTAAGAATTCTTGAACAGTACTCAATTACTCCTCCAGCAAACACTGCGTCAAATATATTATCATTACTTCTCTCTGATACTAGCTGAATTAGAGTTAATCAAGCGATGGGGAGCGTCAGTAAGCTATCTATAGTAATCTAAATATAGGTTTTAATTGGTAGGGGTGGCAATATGTACTACTGAATGGCATTGCCGGTGTAGCATTTGGCTGGTTTTACTGGCAACGTAGCAAGGATGCCGCAATGATTACTCATGCGACATTCCATCTATTTACCTCACTAGTTAGCTTACTTTAAAAACAACCACTTAATAAACCGAGTTCGAGATAATAACTTAATCCCTATCATCACAACCAAGCCTCCTACCACACCTAAGATAATGGCTTCTCTAAAAGTTGAAGCTTGGTTTATATTATTTGTATTTGGGCTTGAATAAATAGTGGCAAAACTATTCGATAAAATCCCCCCAGCACCAATGCCACTACCTACCGCAAGGATTGTGATTTGTCGATTGAAATCGCGTTCTTTTTCTTGTTCTTGTCCGTTACTTTCCAGTTCTGCTTGAGCAATTGCTACCTGACCTCGAACCGACGAAATTGCTTTATCTATCAGACTATAACCATGCTTAAAAAATCTGAAATATTCTTTAATCTGTTCATGATAGAAAAGCCAGTATCCATCAATAAATGTTTTCAAGATTAGAAGGTCTTTATTATTACTTTTTTTATAAATAACCTGTGATATTTCGCTATACTTCTTAATAGAAAAGTCGATTTCGTTTTTGAGATTGTTTAGCATTGCCAGCGATTTATCATATTTTTGTGCCATAATTGGCAATGTTATTAGCTCATCTTTCAATTGATTTAATTTCTCTTGATCTAATTTATTGTTGTTACCATCACTCTGGAAATTTTTAAATTTCTTCAATAATTTTTGAGCATAATATGTAAGGATATCGTTAAGTCTAGTAATATCCTGAAAAGCTTTAATAATTCTCGCGCGGTAGAAAAGCAAGTCATACAAGTCTTCAGGGGAAATTAAAAACTGATTATCATTTGTTTGATCGCGAAGTAATTGAATTAAAATATTTCCACAAGTCGGTAAGTGGCTACTCAAGCCATACTGAAAAAATACACTGTTGGATAACTCGTATACCCGATTAAAAGTGGGGACAATGCCTTTTTCTTTGATAATGAAATGTTGGATACATTCATCCGCAATACTTTTAAGTTCTTGCGCTTTTTTTCCTGCATCTTCCGGTGTTAGTCCAGCCGTAATTATTAGTGTTTGACCTGAATATCTTTGCTTTTCTGGTGAGAGGAAACAGTTTTCTGGATTTAGGCGACGCAATACCTGAATATCCATCGCCTTCTCCGGCTCATTTTCTAATTTTAAACAACCCAGCTTCAGCCATAGTCCGTAACTGTTGTACATCCGGATCGGATAAATAAAACCTTTAATTGAGAGTGTTTCCTGATTAACTAAAGAAACATTTTTTGAGAGCTGAATATATTGAGGATTTTTAGTATCAGTGTCTTTATAATCAGAGTCTGTTACTGGAGCATCTCGGCTTAAAGGTACGCGAGGATGATATTCTTGTTTATCTAAATCGATCAATGGTTCCAGTTTGAATTCCATCTCTAGCGTTTTAGAGATAATATCATTCCCAGTTTTCCAAAGCCAATCTGGAGATTTTGGTTTATTTCCAAATAAATCACTACTAAAAAATGTACTTGGTTGTAAATGAAAGACAAAAAATTGAACCTGAGGAGCATATATTTTATAACTCATAATTTTACCTTTTTGGTATACAGTGTAATAATTTAAGGTCTAAGATTTTCGCTCTTAAGTTTAATAGCTTTTAAGCTAATATGCGTTTGTATTTCAAAAATCAAATTAGACTTTTGAGTGTAAAATAACTTAGATCTGCTCTAGCTGATTCAAAGATATTATAAGTTGAAGAAACTTGCCCCTAATCCATTCTTCAACGATTAAAGGAGATTTTGCAGCGTTTTTTTATACTAATGATTATTATTTATCAATAAACTTTCGCCAAAAGTCAATTAATAAGAGTATCTACTAGGATTATTTCATTCTTCCCAAAAGTGTCTAGGAATAAATGCCTCTTATTCTCATAGGTAAAGTTTCTCTAAAGATGATTCAATAAAGTTATCAATCCATTTTAATGATCTTAGGCTATGAGTATAGGAATAAATTCTCGAGCAGACTTTAAGATAGCGCAATTCAAAGTGTTAGTAATATGTGGCTCTGAGCATCAGCACAATAAGTGTAGTAAGCTAAATATAGGTTTAAATTGCTAGGAGTAGCAAGATGTTGTTAGATGTAAAACGCATCAATGTTCCCCCAGGACAAAGAGTGTTGCTTCGGGATGTTACCTGGCAAGAATTTGAAATAATTTTGGAAGAGTTAGGAAAATTAAACTTGCTCCAGAAACTTATGCAAAATCCGTAGCACTGGTGGTGTAAAAAGGCGCACGTCTCCAGACTTTGCCGAATAACAGCTACCGGCGCGAATGTCTTCGGGAGTTAATAACTGCATATCCCAGCCTTCTTGGAGAACTAACTGACTCAACTCTACTGTGAGTGGAGCATGAAAGACGTGGCGTACTGCCTTTTCATCTTGATCTAAACCAAAAAAGGTAAACTCACTACAATTATAATTAATTTCTTCTAAAACTTCTCGCGCCACGGCTACTTCTGGAGTTTCTCCTGGTTCTACATGTCCGCCAAATAATCCCCAGTAACCAGGATAAGCAATACCGGGGATGTCGTCGCGCAACTGCATGAGAAATTTGTCTTCGCGCGTGAGAATCGCGATCGCTACACTCACTGTCATCTAATTTTCCTCGACATAAACTTCTCCCACATCCTTACCATCAATAGAAATCCTCTGATAATGAGCTTTCCCCGCAACCGAAACTTGGTCTGCAACTCGCACATTAGACCGATGAGTCAAAACCCAGATTTTCCCAGTTGAGTCTTGAACTTGATATACCTGCTGCTGGATCAGGGGAACAACATTCACCACCTTACCTTGGAGAGAGACTGTCGCTTCGTCGTGTTGAGCTTTAATGTCGCTGATGACTGTTGGTGACAAGAGTCTCAAATTACTGATTTGCAAGTTGCCACAACTAGATAGCCCAGGCAATAGCAAAAAGATTGTTAGATATAACGGTGCAAGGTAAGCACATTTTGCAGATCGCATGGCACTATGAGTGTTGACCGCATTAAGTCTCCCACAAATACGTAAAAACTACAGTAATAAATCCCAGAAGATCGATAGTATTGTCAAGGAAAGCTATGATCCCACTTAATAATGGCCTTACTTAAAAGTAGCGCCCGACTGAAGAAAATCGTCAATGGATACAAAAACTGCTCAGATACTCGATGGTAAAGTCATAGCCGCCAAAATTCAGACCGAATTGCAGCGGAGAATAGAAGCCTTACAACCACAAATTGGTCGTCCACCTGGTTTAGCCGTACTCATGGTAGGTGATAACCCAGCCAGCGCCGCTTATGTGCGGGGTAAAGAACGAGCTTGTGAGAAAGTGGGTATTGCCTCTTTTGGCAAGCATTTTCCTTCCAATACCACCCAAGCGGAACTAGAAGCGGAAATTCAAACACTCAATCATGACCCCAGAGTAGATGGAATTCTTGTCCAGCTACCTTTACCTGACCACTTGGATTCTGTCGCCTTATTACAGCAAATCGATCCTGATAAAGATGCTGATGGCTTGCACCCAGTGAACTTAGGACGACTGATGCGCGGTGAACCGGGTTTACGCAGTTGCACCCCCGCCGGAGTGATGCGAATTTTAGCAGAATATCAAATTTCGTTGCGATCGCGACAAGCTGTCGTGATAGGGCGTAGTATTTTGGTCGGTAAGCCATTAGCCTTGATGTTACTTGAAGCTGATGCTACTGTCACCATAGCCCACTCAAGATCGCATGATTTGGCTGCGATCGCTCTTTCTGCGGATATTCTCATTGCTGCAGTCGGTCGTCCTGGGCTAATTACTGCTCAAATGGTAAAACCGGGCGCTGTTGTGATAGATGTGGGGATCAATCGCATCACGGAAGCTAGTGGCGATAGTCGCTTAGTTGGTGATGTTGATTTTGAAAGAGTGCGCGATGTTGCCGCATTCATTACGCCAGTCCCTGGTGGTGTGGGTGTGATGACTGTTGCGATGTTGTTACAAAACACTGTAGACAGTTACAGCCGACAAGCAAAAAGTTAGTCATGTAGAGAGGCGATAGCTTGAGTTTATCAAGTCAATAGTTTCGACTAATGACAAATGACAAATGACTATGGACTCTTTCCCTTAAAATTGTTACGTATATGACAATAAATCAAGGACTTCAGGGATGGTAGCAGCGGATAAAATTCAGACGCCTTTAGCTCAAGGCTCATTTGACCTGAAAGCATATCTCAAAGAGCGACAGCAGCAATGCGTTGCGGCGTTGGACAAGGCGATTCCAGTCACCTATCCAGAAAAGATTTATGAAGCAATGCGTTACTCTGTCTTAGCTGGAGGTAAGCGCTTACGCCCAATTCTGTGTCTTGCTACCTGTGAAATGGCTGGTGGGACAATCGAAATGGCAATGCCTACGGCTTGTGCATTGGAAATGATCCACACAATGTCGTTGATTCATGACGATCTCCCCGCAATGGATAATGACGATTACCGTCGTGGGAAGTTGACAAATCACAAAATCTATGGTGAGAATATTGCCATTTTGGCAGGTGATGGCTTGTTAGCATATGCTTTTGAGTATGTCGCCACCCACACGAATAACGTCCCAACCGACCGATTATTACAAGTAGTGGCGCGTTTAAGTCGGGCGACAGGGGCGAGTGGATTGGTTGGCGGTCAAGTCGTCGATCTCGATTCGGAAGGCAAGCTAGATACGACTTTAGAAACTCTCAATTTCATTCACAATCATAAAACAGCCGCTCTTTTAGAAGCTTGTGTTGTTTCTGGCGGTTTAATTGCCGGGGTGTCATCGACAGAATTACAATCCCTGTCTCGCTATGCCCAAAATATCGGACTAGCTTTTCAAATTGTAGATGATGTGCTAGATATTACCGCCACTGATGAGCAACTAGGTAAAACTGCCGGTAAAGATGTCCAAGCCCAAAAGGTAACATACCCTAGCCTTTTAGGAATTGAGAAATCGAAACAACATGCTCAACAGCTAGTTGATACAGCTTGCACAGAATTAGCGAATTTTGGCGATAAAGCCGCGCCATTACAAGCGATCGCTCAGTTTATCACCAGTCGCACTCATTAAATGATTGTCATGGAAGTCAATTGGTCATTTGTCATCAGCTAATTGCCAATGATGAATGACCGAGGACTTTTCGGCGCTTTGGCGCAATTTATAACATAATAATTATCTACCAACCCCTAAAACACCATGCACGACATTGGCAACATCTTAGACAACCGGGTACTACTGGTTGCTCTGATAGCTTGTCTGATAGCTCAACTTTCTAAGCTGATCATTGAGCTTGTCAAAAATCATAAAATTAACTTCAGTGTATTAACAAGTACCGGCGGTATGCCTAGTGCCCATTCAACTTTGGTGACAGCTTTGGCAACTGGTGTCGGGCAAACTGTAGGTTGGAATAGTCCAGAGTTTGCACTCGCCACGATTTTTGCCATTATTGTGATGTATGACGCCGCTGGTGTACGCCAAGCTGCAGGTAAGCAAGCGCGGGTTCTCAATCAGGTGATTGATGAGTTATTTAGCGAACATAGCGAATTTAACCAAGACCGCCTGAAAGAATTACTCGGTCATACTCCGGTTCAGGTGATAGTTGGCTTAATTCTAGGGATTACAATTTCTCTACTAGCTAGTCCTGCGTATTAATCCGGTTATTGACCGACATTAGAGCGCAGTAGCGTCACTTTCCGACTATCAACGATCATGGCAAAAAAACCGCGATCGCTGAGGGTCTGCAACGTTGTACTAGCTTCTCTTTGATTAGTAGTATAAACAGCTAATAAAAAAGGACGTTGTCCATAGGAAACAAAACCAACATCACCGCCTACAGCCTGCTGCACTTGCGTTGCTATTTCTGGGTGATTTCCATAATCTATTAACACTGCATAGCCAGACCCTAGTGCTTGTGGATTATAACCTTGCGGATTGTTAGCGGTGGGATTAAATGGTGTCTGATTGGTAGTTGGTTGAATTCTGGGGGTTGGATTGTAAGTTGGCTGAATTCTAGGAGGCGGATTGTAAGGCTGAGTGGTAGTTGGTGTGGTAGGTGTCGTTTGTCCGGTAGTTACAAAAGCTGATAAACCCACAATATCTCTCACATACCTTGCCCAACCGTTAGCATCATCAACCTTGCTAAAACCGCCAATCCGCGTTACGGTATCACTGAGATATTGACAAACAGTCGTGTTAATTTCTGTAGGCAAAGCACGGCGCAGTTGACTTTGATTCTCAGGTGTTGGGCTGACTACCAGTAACAAAAACTCGCCTTGTCTTGGTCCTTGGCAAGCAGAAGTGTTACTTTGAGCAGCGACGGAATTCATCCCCCCAGTCAACCCGACAATAACAACTACCAAACCAGATAAAGTCTGTAATTTTTGGAAAACAGTTTGACGCATAGCTGATTTTTATCTCTTAAGAACAAGTAATTCTCTGCCACCGAATCCGAAAATGTTTTTGGGCTGAGTACTGCCCGTTCAATAAAAAGAATATCAGGAGGCGGTAGCACTGTCTGCGACCAGGGATGCCAAAGGTTGAGGAATTTCCTGTGAAGGTGCAGTAAATTCGCCTGTAATTACATATTCCAGCCGCAGTTTTAACCAGGTAATAAAGCTCGCATTCGTAGAAATAATCGCCACCGCCGGATGTGGACATTTCGCTTTGTTTTGCGCCATCTCTGGTGAATCTAGAAACGCTGGCTGTTTCACTAACCAAAAATCAATTTCTTTTTCCTGTTCGTGGTAATTACGGACACGTTCTTTCAGCACTTCGGCGATGGGTTCTTCTTCTAGCAGAAATTTTTGGCTGGCTAAAACGTAGTAATAAGTTTGCATTTTTTTCCTCGATTAAATAAGTAAAATTATTCGCCACGCATCGCTTGCTTCATTTCCCGGACGGCTCTTTCCATCCCCACTAACACCGCCCGACTCACAATCGTATGGCCAATGTTTAATTCTTCCATCCCCGGTAAACACGCCACAGGGTAGATGTTCCAATAAGTCAGTCCGTGTCCAGCGTTGACATGTAATCCCAGAGCGATCGCTTGAGAGCAACCTGTAGCCAACACCGCTAATTCCCGATCGCGATTTGCTAAAGTTGCTTCTGCATATTGTCCAGTATGTAGTTCAATAAACTTGGCTTTGATCTGCGCCGAAGCCTCGATTTGCGAGGTGTTAGCATCAATAAATAGACTTACTGGAATCCCGCTGTTTTGCAACTTTTCCACAATCTCACCTATTTTGTCGATTTGACCGACAATGTCAAGACCGCCTTCGGTGGTGATTTCTTCGCGCTTTTCCGGTACTAAAGTGACATAATCCGGTTTAATATCTAGGGCGATCGCTAACATTTCGGCTGTAGCTGCCATTTCTAAATTTAAATGCGATCGCACTGTTTGGCGCAACAATCTCACATCTCGGTCTTGCATATGTCGCCTGTCTTCGCGCAAATGGACTGTAATTCCATCTGCACCCCCAAGTTCAGCCAGAACCGCCGCTGCTACCGGATCGGGTTCTACAGTTCTACGTGCTTGGCGAATCGTCGCCACATGATCGATATTTACACCCAGAGTAGGCACGTTAAAACTCTCCTGCTGTCACCTTATCCGTTCTTGATTTTAGCCCAAATCGTCCCTCCCACATGCAATCTATCCAAACTCCACTGCAAACTCTTTGGCGTAGCCTGAAGATCGTGTTTCAGGCTTCCCCCACCGAATTAATCAATCTCACCTTACTAAATCTAGTTAGTGGTGCGGGTCCGGCGATTGTACTTTTCTTAAACAAAATTATTATTGATGAAGCCTCACGCTTAATTGGCACTACGACACATCCGCTCGAAACAATTCTCCAAGAGCACCTTTTATTATGGAGTGTAGGTGGAGTAATTATACTTAATTTGCTAACTCGGGCAATGGGTTCAATTAGTAATTTTGTCTTTACTTCGCTGCGCGATCGCATTCAGTTTTTTGTCGAAAAACTCGTACTTTATAAAATTGCTAATTATGAAGGAATTTCTTTATTTGAAGAACCTGAATTATTAAATCTTGTCCAGTTAAGCGAAACCGGAGTACAACGACTGAGACAGCTATCAATGATTATCATCTCGACATTGAATGGCATTTTTATGTTGATTCCGGCAGTCTTACTTTCTGGCGCGATTACTTGGTGGGTACCACTAGTGCTAATTTCCACGACTGCGCCATCAGTGTATGTCGAACTCAAGTACCGCAAGCAAAGCTGGCGAGTGGAAAAAACTCAAGCAGCTCTTGCTCGGGAAAGAAACTTGTATAAAGAAGTTTTGATGGGAGAGCGTTATGCCAAAGAATTGCGTTTATTCGACTTACAATCATTATTATTGCTCCGCTGGGAGTCTTTATTTAATCGCATATTCAAGGCAATGCAGAAAGTCCGCCGCCAAGGCACAGTTGCGGTAATTGCCTGGTCACTATTCAGCGGTTTAGGAGCAGCATTACCCTATGTGTATGTAGTCTTTGGAGTCCTACGCGGTGTTTATACTTTAGGTGATTTAGCTCTGTATGCGGGATTAATTTTGCAAGTCCGCCAAAGTTTATTTTCACTTATCAGTAATGGCTCAGATTTATATGATGTGGTGTTAGGTGCAAGTCCAATTTTTCAATTATTAGATTTACAGCCACATTTAACAAATCTCACCGTACCAGTAAATACGGAGAGGAAAAAATTGACAGAAATCCAGATTCAGAATTTATCATTTGCTTACCCTGGTAGTGAGAAGCAGATACTGAATGATATTAACCTCACAATTCATCCCAATGAGATGATTGTACTGGTGGGAGAAAATGGTGCTGGTAAAACGACTTTAGCAAAGTTACTCTGTCGCTTGTATGAGCCGACGAGTGGAAAAATTCTCTGGAATGGTCATGACTTGCGAGAATTAGACCAGAAAGAACTACATGCGCGGATTGCGGTAGTGATGCAAGATTATGCCCGGTTTCCAGCAACAGTCAGAGAGAATGTCGGTTTTGGCTATTTAGCTGGATTGGAAGATGACGCCATAATTAATGATGCGATTGACCAAGCCGGAATGACCAAAGTAGTGAATAATCTACCATCCGGTTTAGAAAACTTGTTAGGTAAGCAATTAGAAGGTGGTGTAGATTTATCTGGTGGACAATGGCAACGGATTGCGATCGCCCGTTCTCTAATGCGCCTAGCCTCTGCTGAATTATTAATCTTCGACGAACCCACCGCCGCCCTTGACCCCAAAACCGAAAACGAAATCTACGATATCTTTCGTACAATTGCCACTAACAGAATGGCAGTAGTCGTCAGTCATCGTTTAGCTTTAGCCAAGCAAGCCGACCGCATTGTCGTCTTAGAAAATGGCAAAATTGTGGAAACTGGCACACATGATGAATTGATGGAGTTAGGCGGACAATATTATGTAATGTTCACCCGCCAAGCCGCCAGTTATCAGTAGACCTCTTGCAATCCTCGGTAATATGAGAGAAGTAGGTAAAAGAGGGAAGCATATATGACTATGCGTTCAGATAAAAAGCTTAAAAAAAGTAAGCTAAGCAAAGAGCAAAAAATTAGAGTGTAGTTAACTTTAAAAAACCTGGCATAGATGCCTCTTTTCATAAAATTTTAGTTGCAAGTACGGGGTGAGGAGTTGATAATTATCATTAGAGAGCGTGCGACCTTGGAACAAGTTGAGCAGATGCTGCAAACTTTGAGGGTTTACATCAAAGTCGTAGTTGATATCGAACGCGATATATTAGTTGGAGGAGGAGAAAGACATGTTCAGTGCGAGGCTGTATTATTAGAAGACGGTAGTAGACAGCGTGACATTTGGGGTGCCGATTGGACTCCATTCAACCAATCAATGGATTACGAATCGATTATCAACATTCGTCCGAGCCAAAATAATCGTTCGATGATTATTCAAGACCAAGCAATTCGGGAAAATGTAAAAAGAATTACTCAGGAGTTAATCGGTGGATACAAAGTTGAATTTAAATGAAAAGCAAGCAAGCTTCCAAAAAGATGACATTCCGCATCGCTTGGGACATATCGCCTCTAATTTAGCTCGCATCAGCTCATTTTGTAATACAGCCTACAAAAAAGCTGTTGAAATTGTCATAGACGAAACTGAGTGGTTTATCGAATGGACGGCAGCAGAAATCGAACCAGAAAAGGCTGAGGAACTAGTTAACATTCAAGTTCAATTAGCACGCTGGCAACTGACTCTAGATAATATTTGGTTGGACAAACTCCAGATCGCGAAAATAGCCCAACAAGCTGAAACTTACTCACAGAGAGTTTTGGACATGTCTGGTTTGCTTGAATCTATTGCATGATGTTGAGGATTTGTCTCTGTGGTTAGAAACTAATCAAACAGAGTAGTTGGTTGTGTGATAGCCGGACTCAGAAATGTGTCCAAACTGGGCGCATGATTTGACACGGAAGTAGAAGAAGGAGCGAAAAAGCTGATTTTACCAATATGCCTAACCTATAAGCTCTGCTCTTCTTCTGCTGCAAATAGAACATCTTCATACAGTAGTGACACAGCTAACTCAAATTCGATGCTGGATAGGGTAATAATATCTCCCTCAGTATACGGATAGTAAAGCCACATTCTTCCCTCTCCTCGAGAGTAGCGTTCGACGGAGATTGTTTCTGAATCTATCAATAAATATTCCTGTAAAGAGGGCATTTTCAGGTAATTAGTGAATTTCTCGTCCCGATCTTTACCGCTTGTACCGGGGGAAAGAACTTCGGCAATTATTTTCGGTTTTTTAATAAATTTGCGTGCCTTGAGGTCTTGAGGGTCGCAACTGACGACAACATCAGGATAATAATAGGGACTTTTAGTATCAAGTTGGACTTTCACGTCCGACACATTTACCCGGCAACCTCTAGCACGTATATGTGGGCGTAAAGCTGTGTAAAAATTAAGTGCGATATCATTGTGGGGAATTGTACCACCAGTCATCGCAAAAACTTCGCCATTAACATATTCGTAGCGAAGCTCTTGCTGGGGTTCCCATACAAGATATTCCTCAATGGTCATTTGTTGCGGTTGTTGGGAGGCTACCATAGCAAAATTTTTTCCAGTTTGTTTTGATTCTAGCAAATAGGGTGAAACGACTATAAGTAGATTTATTTAACTTGAAGCACTAGTATAAAAGCGTAAAGCAAATCGCCAGAACCAAGTAGACAACATTAACAGCGCCAAAGCCAATATTGCTGCGCCAATTACCCAAACTACTTGAGTGCGACCTAGCATGGCTTCTGCGGGAATAGTAGTTAAAAAAGCTACAGGAACTACGAAGGTGAAGAAAAAGCGATATGCACTGGGATACGCCACCATTGGGAAGCGTCCAGCTTCTAACAAACCGCGTAGCACTTCAGTTGCATTGTAGATTTTGACAAACCAGATGCTCATCGCCCCCAGCATAAACCACAGGCTATACAAAATGACTAAGCCAAAAAATAAGGGGATGGCGCTGAGTAAATAATCGCTGATTTTTAAACCCAGTCTTGACCCAGCGTAGCCAATCAACACACAACCAAAGATTAAATCCGGCATTCCCCAGGGTGATACGGTATTGGTAGAAAGCCAAAACTGACTGCGAATCGGTTTGAGAAGCACAAAATCTAAAGTCCCTTCCTGCACTTGACGAACGATGCGATTTAGGTTAGGAGCGAGGAAAGTTGCGGAAAAGCCTTGTAAGATCGTAAAAAGTCCTAAAACCACGGTTGCTGCTTCCCAAGACCAGCCAGCAAAGGTGTAACCTTGACGGTAGAACAAAGAAAGTCCGAAGAGACTTCCCGCAAGATTTCCAATGCTGCTGAATGTCGCCAAGAGGAAATTAACGCGGTACTCCATCTCAGCGGCGATCGCAGCACTCCAAAACAATCCCAATAACTTTATATATCTTTGCACATCCAATCTCTACTCAGCCTTCACTCATCTTAGTGCGTCGAGGTGTACTATTCGGCATCTAGGTAGGCTGAACACTTTCTCATCTGGCACAAAGAGCGAGATTTGATTCTGATAAAGCTATACTATAGTCAAATTTGTGTCGTGAGGATAACTATAAGTTAAGCCAGTCTTACTCTATAGTTGAAAGTTGTTTCAGGAAGGACATTACATGCACTTTGATTTACAACAGTTAATTAAATCATTAGGCTCCCTCAGCTATTTTGTGATTTGGCTAATCATCTTTGCTGAATCTGGATTGTTGATTGGATTTTTTCTGCCCGGTGATAGTCTACTCGTTACGGCTGGATTTCTTGCCTATCAATTTCCCGATATTTTAAATATTTGGGTGCTGGTTTTCGGATGTTTTGTTTGTGCCTTCTTAGGTGATAACGTTGGCTATGCTACTGGATATAGATTAGGGAGAAAATTATTTCAAAAAGAAGACTCAATGCTGTTTAAGAAAGAGTATTTAGAAAAAGCTCAAGGCTTTTATGAAAAGCATGGCAGAAAAACCATTATTTTAGCGAGATTTGTGCCGATTGTCCGCACTTTTGCTCCCATTGTTGCGGGAATCGGAGCAATGCATTATCGAACATTTATGTTTTACAACGTAATTGGCGGTTTTGTTTGGACTTTTGGGATTACTTTATTAGGCTACTATTTAGGGAAATCACTTCCAGCCGAACAAGTTGATAAATATTTACTGCCAATTATTCTGTTAATTATTATTGTTTCTTTAGTACCTTCGATTATTCACTTAATTCAAGAGAATAGAAATAGCAAGCATTAATTAGAAAATGTATAAATTATTCGGACACTAGAAATTGAAAACGCGCTCAAATTATTGGCAATTATTACCTTATATCAAACCGCAGTGGCAAGGCATCACTAAAGGATTTGTCGGTATTATTGGATATGTAATCGCGACATTAGCGCTGATTAATATTGTTGGTAAATTAGCAGTGCCTTTCGGGAAAGGTGATGTCATCACGATTTCGCAATTGGCACTGATTTGTGCTTTGGTATTTTTAGTTAGAGGAATTTTCCAGTCTGTACAAGATATATATATGGCGAAAGCTGCGCTGAGAGTGGCTTTTCGGCTGCGCCAAGAAGTTTATGGTCATTTGCAAAAGCTGAATCTTGGCTTTTTTGAAACAGCCAAATCTGGGGATTTATCTTATCGGCTGACGGAAGATATTGATCGCATTGGCGAAGTCGTGAATAAAATGTTTCATGATTTTATTCCCTGTACTTTGCAGTTGGTGGCAATTCCCATTTACATGGTTTATTTGAATTGGCAACTAACTGTAGCGACAGTAATTGTTGCACCGTTAATGGGAGTCTTGATTGCTTGGTTTGGAGAACGATTACGTAAATACTCGCGCCGCAGTCAAAATCATGTGTCTGATTTGTCAGCCATTTTGACAGAAGTTTTTAACGGGATTCGCTTAGTTCAAGCTTTTGCAGCTGAGAAATATGAAATTGCGAGATTCAGCCATGAAGCTGAACGTAGCCTCCGCGCTAAATATTCGGCGGAACGACTGAAAGCGATTCAAATTCCGATTGTGGGATTTCTCGAAGCTTTGAGTGCTTTATCACTAATCTGGGTAGGAGCTTGGGAGATTGGTCAGCATAACTTAACGGTAGCAGAGTTTTTGAGCTATCTGGCGGCGGCGGCTCTGTTAATTGACCCCATTGGTCATACGACTAATAACTATAACGAGTTTAAGCAAGTTGAAGCCTCAGTTGATCGCATTTTTGAGATTTTGGCAATTCAACCGACAGTAGTAGAAAAACCAGACGCCATCACACTCCCCACGGTCAGTGGCAAAGTGGAATATAGTCATGTCTCCTTTGCTTATACAAATGAGCCTATATTAAGAAATATAAATTTATTAGCCCTGCCAGGAGAAGCGATCGCTTTAGTTGGTGCATCTGGTGCTGGTAAAACCACATTTGTGAATCTTTTACCGCGCTTTTACGATCCGCAAAATGGTCAAATCTTCATCGACGGAGTGAATATACAAGACGTTACCCTAGAAAGCCTGCGGCGACAAATTGGTGTTGTCCCTCAAGAAACAGTCTTGTTTTCTGGGACAATCGCCCAAAATATTGCTTTTGGCCAAAACGATTTTGACATGATTGCCGTCAAAAATGCCGCCACCATTGCCAACGCTCATCAATTTATCAATGAGTTACCCGAAGGTTATCAAACTTGGGTTGGGGAACGGGGGGTAAATTTATCTGGTGGACAAAGACAAAGGATTGCGATCGCGCGAGCTGTACTACTCAACCCCAGAATTCTCATCCTTGACGAAGCCACCTCCGCCTTAGATTCGGAGTCAGAGGCTTTAGTCCAAGAAGCACTAGAAAGGCTGATGCGAGACCGGACAGTATTTATCATTGCTCATCGTCTGACAACAGTGCGCCGCGCCGATCGCATTTTAGTCATGGAACAAGGGCAGATTGTCGAATCTGGTACTCACGATGAATTGCTTTCACTCTCACATCGCTACGCCCGGTATTACACTCAGCAGTTTAGCCATAGCTAAAGGCTTTTTAAATAACTTAGAAGGTCTGCCATTTCTTGAGCATCCGGTTGAAACTGAGGCATTGGTGGCGTTTTGCCACTGGTGACTTGGTCGATGAGTCCGAAGCGAGATTTGCGTTTGGATACACCTTGCAAGCTAGGACCAACGCTACCAGCGCCTTCCCATCCATGACATCCAGCACAATTCATTTGAAAGATCGCATGTCCTTGAACTAAATCTCCCTTTTGGGAGAATACATGCTGGATGTAAGGATCAGAAACTTGAACAATATGGATGCCAATAATGCTTATGCCGATTGACACCGCGATCGCTACCGCCAGCACGAGGAGGCGAGATGTCAAAATTTCAGGTTTGGAAAGTTGGTTATCCAAAAGGTTCACTGTTACAAATCAAAGTACAAATTTTTTTTACTTCATATACATAGCTTAAAAGTTCTTGATTGTGACTGCAAGCACAAATCACCCCCACAACCCCCTTTAGCTGCAATTTTCTAGTAGAAACAGGTAAGATCGAGTACAGATAGAAAAAATTAGCATTTATATTCAGGAGATTTAACATGGTTGAACCATTACTTGACGGCATTGTGCTTGGTCTGTCCTTCATCACCCTGGCTGGGTTGTTCTTTACTGCCTACAAACAATACAAGCGGGGCAACCAGCTAGGAATCTAGAGAGGTCTATTCCTTTTGTAGGGGCGCGATTTGCGTCTCTACACTGTAAAAAGTTAAAGCTGTATTGCCGTAATGCTTTTGGCGAGAGATTTCCCAACCGGGGATCGCGAGGGGTTTCCAGAGATCCAGATTGTGTTCAACTGCTAATTCACCACCAGGGGTGAGGAGTTGCAAGTGAGCTAGGCTGGTAAGTACTGGTTGATACAATCCACTTGCATAGGGTGGATCGAAGTAAATTTTGTCAAATTTTTTGCCCGCAAGGGGTTTTAGGCGTTGAATTACATCTCCTGGCAATATTTGAAATTCTTGTCCGCTCTGCTGCACTTGTTGCCAGTTTTGGCGCATAATTGCACAAGCACGACTAGATTTTTCAATTCCGACTACCAGGCTGGCTCCTCTACATAAAGCCTCGGCACCCATTGAGCCGTTACCAGCACATAAATCTAGCCAACGACAAGACTTGATTTCACCTTGCCAAATATTGAATACTGCTTCTCTTACGCGCCCACTTGTTGGTCTGGTTTCTTGACCTGGTAAAGTTTTTAACTGGCGATTCCCATAAATTCTCAAACTCATTGTTGTCTTTTGGAGCCAGTGAAATTAGCTTATGCGGCGACTTTCGTGCGAATTTGGGTGACGAAATCCGCTAAAATTTGTAATCCGGTGGTAGATGATTTTTCCGGATGAAACTGAACGGCTAAGAGATTTTGCCGAGCGATCGCAGCGGTGACAGTCTGACTACCATGAGTTACGGTGGCGGCTGTGATTCGCGCATCGATGGGGTCAACATAGTAAGAATGCACAAAATATACCCACGCTTCCGGGGATAAATTCTGCCATAAAGGGCATTCTGGTTGGGTGAGTTCGAGTTGATTCCAACCCATGTGCGGGATAGTCATGTTCGGTTCCTTCACAAATCGCCGCACCATACCGGGAACAATTCCTAGTCCTGGTTCTTTGCCTTCTTCACTGCCATCAAATAAAATTTGTAGTCCTAAACAAATGCCTAGAAAGGGTTTACCACTAGCAATAGCAGCTTTTAGCGGTTGTTCTAAACCCCGCGATCGCAGGTGTTGTACTGCTGGATCGAATGCACCCACTCCGGGTAAGACGATTGCTTCTGCTTGCTCTATCTCCCTGGGTGAATCCGTAATTTTCGGAGTTGCGCCGGCTTTTTCTAAGCCTTTACAGACAGAGTGTAAATTTCCCATATCGTAATCGACAACAGCGATCGCTGACATTTACTTGCTTCCTTTATATTGTGTACGGGACTCGATCTTGTTTAAGTAACTTATGAATAAAAGAATATTATTAACCTCTTTTGACACTTGGCTACCACACCAGCAATCTAATTCCTCTGATGATTTGTTGAGCGTTGTGATTGATTTGCTTCCTCATTCTCACACTTTTTTGCGCCGACTGCCAGTGGATGTGGGCGTTGCCAGTACTATGGTGATTGAGAAAATAAATTTGTCCCAACCGGATGTGATTGTTTGTTGTGGAATGGCAGAAAGCCGCACGCAACTGAGTATTGAATCAAATGCTACCTGCGGCGAGATATTACAGACAACGGTTGATTTAGAAAAGTTAGTTAGTGATACAGCAATTGAAATTAGTCACGACTGCGGCAAATTTGTCTGCGAAGGTCTTTATTATGCAGTGTTGGCTTACTTACGCGATCGCCAATTAACAACACATTGCATCTTTGTCCATGTTCCTACTCTCAATTCCGAAAATTTACCAAAAATAATGGCTGATTTCATGATAATTGTGCAAAGACTGGCACTTTTATAGAGTGTTTCGTGTCATAGTCTGCACGTAAATTTACTGAAAAATATATTTTCATGTTTGCATTTTTGCCAATCCTCATAGCTCAATTACCTCCTAGCGTACCGCCCCAACAAGTGTTACAACCGCAACAAGTGTGCCCGTTAACAGGCTCTCTGAATGCAGTCCCGGTGTTCAACAGCAACAGCCCAGAACATGTCGAAACCGAAGGTATTTTACTTTCGACTTTTCCGAGTATCGGCAAAAAAGTCCCAACCGCGCACCTCAATTACGCTTTTAGCGGACGCTTTGATGTCTTTGCTCACCATGTGGCGGAAGCGTCATCACCCCAAGATTTACGGACTTTGTATATCGGTATCTTGCTGCACAATCCCGGATTGAAGCCAGTTACAGTCGATGTGTTGCAGGCTGCAACTTATCTGAGTCAACCAGATGCGCCATTTATTGCTTTACCGCCTCAGGTTGATAATCAGGATGGTAGAGTATTTGCAGGACCAGGCGATCGCGCAATGAATGATGTGTTGCGCGGACAACGTCAAGCTGGCTTTCCTGACAAGTTAGTGATACCGCCCGGACAAAGTCAGCTATTATTAAATCTACCTATTCCTGTAAAAACCTTGACACCACCGCTGAATGGTCGTTCCACCCTGGCGCGACTGCGGAGTAATGGGAAACTTTACGCGGCGAGTTTGGCAATGTTTGCGCGAGCTAATGCTGATGGTAGCGAACGTGCGCCAACTAAAGATGAGTGGGAAAATTTACTCAATACTGGTGACTTGGCGGGAAGACGCGATCGCGCACCTACTCCTTTAGATCAACCCAACACTCCAATTATTTACGGTCGGGTTGCTGGAGTCTCTTTAGGTTCCCAGTGGCGATCTATATTAGTAGATCGTCCGCAAGCCAAATACCTAACTATTCCTGCACCCGGTCAAGCTTTCTCTTACGGTATTAGCACACTCCACGGGGGGACTTTAGGCACAGAGCAAATTCAGAGTGGGCGGATGCTGGTGCGTTATCCAGACACTGCATATCGCGCTCATGGTAATTATGCTGTGGAATATAATTTGAAGTTTCCTTTATATAACAATACCAAAAATGCCCAGACTGTAACTTTAGCATTACAAACGCCACTCAAAGAAAAGTCAAAATCAGGATTAGAATTTTTGAATCCGCCAGGACGAGAGACTTTTTTCCGAGGTACAGTGCGGCTAAGTTATCAAGACGATCAAGGTCAGCCACAAACCCGCTTTATCCATTTGGTGCAAAAAAGAGGTGAGATGGGAACACCTTTAGTAACTTTGAAAATCAAACCAGGCTCACAGCGACTGCTGGAAGTAGACTTCCTCTACCCGCCGGATGCGACTCCGCCACAGGTGTTGACTGTGAAAACTTTGGATTCTCAGTAAAAATAGAAAGTAACGCATCCCTGTTCCTACTTTGATGCGTTACTTTTTATACTAAAAACTTAAGCTTCCTTGCATACGAAGATCTAAACCGTGGCTGCTAGCGCCAATTGTGAAATCAGTATATAAAACAGTTTTGGGAAGATTATAACGAACTTTTAAACCGTAGCTACCGCCAGAATAACGGCTTCCGTTCATATCTGTAAAATTGCGTGCGTAAAAACCTATACCCAAATCTGTACCTAAAGCCTGTAAAACGTCTAAATGATAGTAGGTAGGCTCTCCCAATTCTACTGCACCTTCAAAACTCAGCCCATTAGAAAACCGCAGGCTAGCTGGTACCACTACGTTAAACTTGTCACCAAATTGTAATCCAGGGACGATTGTGAATTCTAAATTTTTATTTTGATAAAAGAATAACGAATTCAACGCGAATATATTTTGGTTGAGTGTACTAGCGGCACTATTCCAGCGTAATGCGAGCGAAGGACTAAAATTAAAAATCTCCAAAGGAATACCTTTAGCATCGCGCGATATTTTCAGGTTAGTGCTGCTGATATTTACATTAGTATATACTCCCGCATCTGGTTCTTTAAACTTTGATTGGTTATCCGAAACATTTAGCATTCTGCCGGAATCAGGATTCGCCCATGTTCCCACAGCTACACTGTAATTTAAGTTGCTCTGAGTTCCGGAAAAAACTGTTTCTATAGCAGGTAAAAGCTGAGAGCCAGAAAAATATGAGTTTTTCGCATCTAATGTTTCTTTTCGACGTAATTCAAATCTGTCAAATACCAAAGCTGTTGATCTTGTCGGAGTCGGCACACCTAATAATTTGCTGGAATCTTGAAGAAGAAACTGCTTACCTTCACCGTTTGTTAGTAAAGTTTGTACAGCAAAAGATTCATTCGACGGATTAGAATTAGCTACTTTATTTTCTTGTACAACAGTATTGGTAAAACCCAACGGCCCTAACCTATCTGGTGAAATACGCACATCGCCAAATGTAATGTCTCCAGAGGTAACTGTTGAGTGTGTGTCAGAAAAGAAAACAGAGCGACGATATAGTCCAGTTCTGATTTGCCAAATAGCACTTTCCTCTGGTTTAATACTACCAGAAAATGTCAATTGTCCCGAAAGTTGCTCGACTCCACTCGCAATATTTGTGTAAGCCAAGGTACTATTAAGGCGTCGATTTATCTGGCGACGCTCTTCTGTAGTCGCCTTAGTTTGTAAGGGAGAAAAAATTTGCCGATCCTTGTAGCGTTCTCTGGCAATTCGTAAGAGTTTATCTACATTTTCAGGATTCAACGCTTCAAAGAACAAACCTGGTAAAAACCCCAGTGAGCTAGCTAAGCTTTGACCTGTATCTACCGAAAAATTATCTGAGCGAAGGGTGAGTGAAATTCCTGGATTTGAGAAGACTTGGGTAAATGTCGCTTCAGGTTTATCTTTATCATATCGGATCAAAACCCGATTATGTGCTTGACTCGTGTATAGTCGATACCATTTGTATGTATCTGTCTTTACTTGTTGACTTTGCTGATCTGCCCGGATACCAAACGAAGTCCAATATAGTGAGTTTAAATAGTCTACTTTTTTACGACTATCACTTAATGAGCGATCAAGCAACATCCGCAGCAAATCAGGGTTGTCGAACTTACCAGCCTGTAAAATTTTAATCCCAGCCGTGCTAGTAACAGATGGAGTGAACCCTGGCGCAATATCTTGGTAAATACTACCAAACTTAATTCCAGCTTGCTGCAACAGTTCTGTTGGCACAGTTTCCCCACGACGAAAGCCAAGCTCTGCTAAAGCTTGGAGATTAACGGTGGGAAATGCCTGCAATATTTGGGGTGCATTTGCAATGTCTATATTATTGAAAAAATTGCTTTGGGTGGGAATTTTAACGTTAGTTATATTTGCGCTGTTGTTAACAATTGCTGGATTGTTGATGACAATTTGAGGTGCAGGTATACCTACAGGATTAATAATCTGAGCCGCAACAGTTAATATACTCCCAGCACTAGAACCATTACTTTGATTTGAATTCGGGTTACGTAATAAACGCTGTAAATCAGGAGCCAAAGCTGTGACGAATTGGTAGCCGCCATAGCTTTGAGTCAAATCCATTTTTCCTGTGATGTGGAAGTCTTGTGATTGCCCCTGATATTCAATACCAGCTAATTGTCCGGCAGTCTCCAGCAAAACTTGATTATTCTCAAGTATCCAATAAAAACTACTCTCCTTAGGAAAGACACCTACCTTAAAGTGGTTGACCCCTGCACTCCCATCAGCAGATTGAAAATCGAAACTCGAATATGTTAGCTGGTCTCCTGGACGAAATTGCAAAGCCGAAAACGTAGACTTATCTGTTGGATTGATCACCCAAGGATAGCGTCCAGCAGTATTAATAAGTGCATTGCGAACGAGTGTTTCGGTTAATTTAGCATCTCCCCCCCCTACAGGTTTAGGTACAGGTTTGAGTTGATCTACTCGAGAATCTGGTGCTGTTTGTAAAGGGTCAACACCTCCTGGTTGGATGTTTGGGTTCGGCACCCCTGGTTGTGCTGGCGTCGTCGGTAGTGGATATTGGGAGACATTGGTTTGCGATTGCGAGGAATCGATTTGAGAATCAGGCAGCACCTGTAGAGGGTCAACACCTCCTGGTTGAATACTTGGGTTAAGTCCTACCTGTTGTAATGACGTGGAAGGTGAAGCAACTTGAGCTATTAGTACAGGCTTTGGTGTATCAAGGTGAATATCTGACTTACTTTTCACCTTATCTGGAGTCAAAGCTAACTCCTCAGATCCCTTCTTGATAAACGAACTGGGAGAAGAAGGATTTAAAGCCTCTCCCCTACGAGGAGGATTTAAAGTTTGCTTCTGAGGAGGAAGGTTTGGAGAAGGGTTTTCCAGATGTGGATCTGCGGGGGTTAGCGTTTCCAGTTGTGATGGCGTGGTAAGTGAAGCACCTTGAAATATTAGTTCAGGTTTCGGTGCATTGAGAAAATAATTTGATTTAGTTGTAAAGTTAATGTTTTGTCGCTGGGTATTTACACTAGGCGACTCCTGTTGTGATGGCAATGCTACTACAGGAGTCTGGGATAAAGCTGGTGATTTGCAGAATGTTGTTAGTACTATCTGAATACAAACTCCTTGCAAAATTCGATTAATATACTGCGCGTTGCTTGAACTGCTAGGGTTAGCAGGCTTCAAGATGTGGAAAACAGGTTGCAATGTTAGACTTCTCCTGGAACTTAAACAGGCTTGTATACACAACTTGGAAATGCTTTAAAAATAACCCTTGTATAAATTTGTAAAACGTAAATATTTAGATTATGGATAACGAAATTTGATTAAATCATTTTCAAACTACTTGTTTAACCAATAAAGTAGGTAGGCATTTAAAAAAAATATCTAAATTCATGCAAAAGTATGTAGTAGCACTTCAGCATTTTAGATTTGGAGCGC
The DNA here is from genome assembly GCA_038214545.1 of Cyanophyceae cyanobacterium. Lineage (GTDB taxonomy): Bacteria > Cyanobacteriota > Cyanobacteriia > Cyanobacteriales > Nostocaceae > JBBQRU01. Next base: position 25,996 of record JBBQRU010000008.1, read on the forward strand.
TGCGTTGCTAAAAACCTTTGTTTATGAGTGTATATCTACTAAAGAAATGCGCTTTTACACTAATGCGTGGTATATTCATCACTTTTAATTTAACCTTTAAAAATATTGAGGCTTTTGCACTGGATAAATCACAAAGTTAAATTTTGTTTGACTTCCTCTCCTGAAAAATATCAATATTTAAGTATTCTTATTGAAAGAAGAGGAATATATAAAATTCTGTTTTTCTCACTACTCTAATCCATTGGCACCTCCTGCCGCACGGATAATCGAAATTGCTTTTGGTAAGTCTTTAGCAGTGAATGCATCCTGCAATTCTTTAGCAGTTACAGCAGTTATTGAGCTAGAGGTATCTACCTGCTTGATCGTAGTAGAATCAGTAGGACCTAATGTCAAGCCTGTAGGACGAGGATCTGTGCTGCTTGTTTGATATGTAATAGTAGCGTTACCAGAGTAATAGTAATTTTGTGGTAGTGTTATCTGCCCTGTGATAGTTGTTACATTATTACTACTATCTTGATACATAACTGTTCCTGATATAGCAGCACCTGATACATTAGAAGTAGCGCCTTGTACTGTAGATACAGGTATTCCAAAAGCTAATGTGGGTTCTAAGCAAATCGCGCTTCCTAATGCGAAGCCAAGGAGATATCGTTTCATATGTCAAACCTTTCGGAAGATACAAAGTTGGTGAAGTAGTGAAATATTTCTCTCGAAAATTTTCAACACAAGACAGAATTTACATTCAAATGGCAAAATACGCTTTTGACTTATTTCGCTTCATGGAAATTCTTTAGAGCCGATTTATTTTATAAATCATTAGGCTCGCGCGTGCAATAGAAACCGGATTTCAACACTGCACTTTGACTGCACGAAAAACAACATAAGTTGGGTTTCGTTCCTGAACACAATCTAATAGTAAAACTATTCCAAACCATTAGAGCCACCCGCAGCGCGGATGATGCTTACGTAAGGGCTAAGGTTGGCAGTCGGCATACTAGTACCATTAGATGTTAGGCTATTCAAAGTTTTAACCACTTGTCCATCAATTGTTTGAGTGGTGTTAGCATTCACAGAATCACTAGATACATTAAGACTACTAACTTTTTGGAAGGGAGTATTCTGTCCTTGGGATATATCTTGTACTGCTTTTTTAAACTGATCAAGACTTATATTACCAGCAAAATAATCAATAGTCAAATTATTAACTATTGTTATTACCTCTTGTTTTGAAAGAGCACCTAGAGATGCAAAACTTGGTGCAACAGTCACTTTATTGTAAGACACTCCCTTTCCACTAAATTCACCTCCCGTACTGTAGGTACTACCATCTATATTGGTGACAGAAGCACTGCCAGATGCATAACCTGCTTTTGCAACATCTGCTGTTAGTGCCTGTACACTAAGCAGACCGAGCGAAACAGATGCAAGTATTAAAGCTTTTTTAAAATTTCCATTCATGGTACTTAAATTCCCTGACTATTGAAAACAGAACTTATTCGGGTTATTTACCAAGCCATTGAAGTATAAAAGCTGAACAATGGCATTACAGCAATTCTTAATTAATTGGATTGCAGGCTGATCTAAAGGCAAGGCAGCACCTTGCCGCTAGCATTGTGCGTGGTTTACTTAGCACAAAAACGCTGTATGCCGTTGTTCAACTTTCATACTTATTTGATCTCAGCAGTTTAAATTTGTAACTACATGTAGCAGTTAGCGATACTACCCTATACGTTTGATATTTTAGCGATCAATCAATTTAAAGATAAAGGTTAGAATTTTTACTGCTCCTAAACCTTTATCTAAATCAATTAAACTTATGAGTTAATCAAACTATTCCAAACCATTGGCTCCACCCGCTGCGCGGATGATGCTTACGTAAGGGCTAAGGTTGGCGGTGGTGACAGTGTTACCATTGGATGACAAGCCATTCAATACACTAACTACTTGTTGACTAATGGTTGTTGTAGTAGCAGCAGCCACACCATTAGTATTCACTGTTAGATTACCAACGCTATAGCTTGCCGAGTTTGCTACAGCTTGGAAGCTTGGTTGAACAGTGACGCTGTTGAAAGATTGACCCGATCCACCAAATTCACCACCGACGCTGTATGTACTGCCATCCATGTTAGTGACAGAAGCACTACCAGATGCATAGCCTGTGCCTGCTGATGCTACATCAGACGCGACTGCGGAAAGGCTGAGCATACCGACAGAAGCAGATACGAGTAGTAAAGCTTTCTTGAGGTTTGTATTCATGACAATTGAATTCCTTGAGATTATTACAGAATTTGTACAGAAGATTTACTGGAATATTCGACCAGGAAATCTAAGATGTAGCTTTGTTTCGAGTTACCCAATCGTTTGATTTAGGTCTTCATTATTTGTAGTTGGATATGTGTAACAAAAATAACCGTGAAAACACTTAATTTCGCCATGATTGGCTAATTTTATAGCTTTTCCGGAAAATAGCTCGCGAATATGAAGAGTAATTAATGAGTGTCATTAGACTTTGTTTTTCCGTGTCAGGATACTGCTGACGATTCATGTATATGACCTTTCAAATTTCAGACAGCGCCTCCTTATCCCTCAACTCTGTATGCTCAACGGCTATAAAAGATTTATTTGATGTTGATTTTTCTGTGTAAAAATAGCCAAATACATACTTTTTTGCGTGTAAACACTGAGGTTATATTTAGTCTTTAATGATGTACTAGGTAAAGTTTATGATGTTTTTCATTTTACTCATATACTCAGGACTATACGAATGAGTGATGGTATTGCTTTACTGACCCAAGGGTATTATTCAGAGGCTGTTGCCTACTTCCAGCAGGGGATTGCTGAAAACCCAAATGCACCAGAACATTATTTCCATCTTGGAACTGCTTTGGCATTGAGCAGCCAAATTCAAGATGCGGTGCCTGCATTCCAGCAAGCTTTACAGTTAAATCCAGAATATTCGGAAGCTTATGGTAACTTAGGCGTTTTACTTTCTCTTCAAGGGCGGGTTGAGGAAGCTATTGAATGTTATCGTCAAGCCATACGTTTACAACCAAGCCTTCCAGAAGTTCACAATAACTTAGGACTTTTGCTCAGAGAGCAGGGTAAGTTAGATGAAGCGGTAAGCAGTTTTCGGCAAGCTCTGACCTTAAACCCCAACTATTTAGAAGCCTTAAATAATTTGGGTTTGGTGCTAACTTCTCTTCAGGACGTAGATGAAGCTATTAACCTACTAAGGCAAGCCTTGACATTAAAGCCCGATTATATTGAGGCTCTCAATCATCTAGGTTTGGCTTTGAAAGCAAAGGGAGAGTTGGAAGAGGCTGTAGCCTGTTTCAAACAAGCAATCCAGATTGCACCACAAAAGGCGATCGCCTATAATCATTTGGGTGTTGTTTACAAAGAGCAGGAGCAAGCTGAAGAAGCAATTAAGTGCTACCGTCAGGCGATTGATATTGACCCGAACTACGCCGAAGCTTACCGCAATCTAGGATTGATATTAACTATACAAGATCAACTCGAAGAAGCAACAGAGTGTCTAGAAACAGCCTTACGGTTACAGCCAGATTTTCCCGAAGCTCTTAATAATTTAGGAATTATTCGCAAACGCCAGCAAAACTGGCAAGAGGCGATTGATTACTTTCAGCAAGCGGTTAAGTTGCGCCCTCATTACGCCCTTGCTCATAAAAATTTAGCTGACATTTTTTTACTAATTGTTCGTACAGATGAAGCTATTACGAGCTATCAAAAAGCTCTAGATTTAGGCTTAACTGACCAAGACGCCTGGGTTTCATTATGCTTTCTTCTTGGCCAACAATCTCGAATTGATGAAGGTTTATTTTGGTGTCAACGAGGATTAGAGAAATATCCAAAATCTGCCAGTCTACATCATACACAGGGTGGGCTTTATAGCCGAACCAACACGGTAGATAAAGCAGTTGAGAGTTTGCGAGTAGCTCTAGAGTTAGATCCAGAGAAGTCTGAAAACTATTATGAATTGGGGGGAACACTCCTTTTTCAAGGACAGCTTGCAGAAGCCAGAGATATTTTGCTACAAGGCTTTTCTCTGACACGCGATCCGATCTTTCGGGTACGAATGGCACTATCGTTGCCGATTATTCTGACTGATTGTGAGGAAATTGATTTAGAGCGTGGTCGTTTGCTTCAAGAGTTGCAGGTATTAGATGGTGAAGGAATCAGGCTCAAGGAACCCATTGGTGTTGCATCAGGGGCAAACTTTTACCTGACTTATCATGGACGCAATGACCGTAAACTGCAAGGAGCAATAGCTCGCTTTTACTTAAATAATTGTCCAACTCTGGACTGGGTTGCTCCTCATTGCCGAGGTTCTCGTCCGATTCACTCACGGCTGCGAATTGGAGTTTGTTCCCAATTTCTACGTGGGCATACAATTGGCAAACTCTATGGAGGTATTCTTGCTCAATTACCTCACGATTTATTTGAAATTGTCTTGCTGCGCCTGCCTGACTCAGTAGATCCTATGGGTGTAAAAATCGGCAGCTATGCAGATAGTGTAATTACGTTAGAAAATAATTTAGTCCTGGCTCGCCAACAGATTGCTGAGCAGGAACTAGACTTATTATTCTATACCGACATTGGGATGGCACCTTTGTCCTATTTCCTCGCTTTTGCCAGACTGGCACCAGTTCAATGCATGACTTGGGGGCATCCTTCTACTACTGGTATCCCTAACATGGATTACTTCTTGTCAGCAACTGTTTTTGAACAAGAGAATGCTCAAGAACATTACAGCGAGCGTTTAATCAAACTCAAACAACCAGGAATTTATTACACCCGACCAACTTTACCAGAAGCAGGCAGTCGTGAAACCTTTAGTTTGCCCTCTGCTGGGTCGCTTTACCTGTGTCCGCAAACCTCCTTCAAGCTGCATCCAGAGTACGACCAAATTATTGGAGAACTCTTACGACGCGATTCACAAGGATGGTTTGTACTCCTTGAAGGAATCTCCTCTCATTGGGATGATTTGCTACGGCAACGCTGGGCAGAAACCATTCCTGATGTTGCAGAGCGAATTTGCTTTGTCCGCCGCTTGAGTCAGGCAGAATATCTACAGCTACTCATGCTAGGGGATGTCATGCTTGACCCGATTCACTTTGGGGGTGGAAATACTTCCTTAGAGGCTTTTGCTGTCGGCTTACCGATTGTCACCTTGCCTGGGGAGTTCTTGCGTAGCCGACTTACCTATGGATTTTATCAACAAATGGGCTTGCTCGATTGCGTTGTTTGGGATGCTAAATCCTATGTTGAAGTCGCCTATCGTTTAGCTCATGATTCCGAATGGCGTCGCCATATTCAGCAAGAAATCCGCAGACGAGACTCAGTATTGTACGAAAATCAGTCTGCTGTTTTGGAAATAGCGCGATTTTTCCAACTTGCCATTACTGCTTACGACTGTCATCAAACTATTCAAACTTGGAGATAATTGCATAATGTTAGTTTCTGTTATCACTCCTGTAACGGGTAATCCGTTGATGAAACAGGCAATTCAAAGCGTTCAAGACCAAGAATATTCAAACATTGAACACATAATTGTGATTGATGGAAAAGAGCGGGAGGCTGCGGCTCAAGCGATTTTGCAAGAAATTGAGTTTAAGAAACCCCAAACCCATGTTATTTGTTTACCATATGCTACAGGCAAAGATGGGTTTAATGGACACCGCATTTATGGGATGTCCCTTTTTCTAGCTAATGGGGATTACCTAGCATTTTTAGACGAGGATAACTGGTTTGACCCACACCACATTGCTTCTTTAGTTCAAGTTGTGGAAGCAAAGCATCTAGATTGGGCTTATTCTTTGAGAAAAATAGTTAACCACGATGGTAGTTTTGCAACCTACGACAACTGTGAAAGCTTAGGTAAATGGCCAATTTATACTAGAAATCACCATTTAGTTGATACTAGCTGCTACTTTCTTAAAAAATGCATTGCTATCGAATATGCTCACATGTTTTACGTTAGATATGGCGAACCTAACGATCTTAAAGCCGGCACACCTGGTACCAAATGTACAGATGTACTGTTATGTAATGAATTAGTTAAAACGTATCCTCGCTGTGATACTTCTGGCGTTTATACAGTTAACTACCGAACGGGAATGACAAAGTTTTCTTTAAGCCTTGATTTCATCCGTGAGGGTAATACTGTAATGCAGACCCAATATCCCCAAGGTTTTCCTTGGCAAAAAGAACCCTTGATTCAAGCAGACAATCTGCCTGCATCTACAGATGCCCAAGAACATTCTTATTTGCAAACACAATTAGCTATAGAAATCTCTTCAGATAGCTTTGAACAGAATGCTAAAGCTGCTAGATTCAAAGATTCAACTCAGGCAATTACTGACAATCTGGGTTTAGAGAATCCCTACACATATTTTAACTACCGGGAATATGCTCTAGATTTACAAGGCTGGGGAAGTAATGATCCTTTATTTAGCCAAATAATCGACCAAATCAAGCCGCAAGTTATTATTGAAGTCGGAACTTGGAAGGGTGCTTCTGCTGTTCACATGGCAAAGCTATTGCAGGAAAAGCATATTGATGGCACGATTCTTTGTATTGACACCTGGCTTGGTGCTATCGAGCATCTATCAGGAGAGTACGCTCTTGCTTTATCCCGAAAGCACGGTTATCCAACACTTTTTTATCAATTTTTAGCAAATGTTATGTATAACAACTTACATAACTCGATTGTGCCATTACCAGTTCCAAGTAACATTGCTGCTCGATGGTTACAAAGAAAAGGTTTAAAAGCCGATTTGATTTATATTGATGCCAGCCATGAAGCAGATGACGTTTATGCTGATATTATGCAATACTGGCAATTACTTAAACCGAATGGGGTGATGATTGGAGATGACTATGCTGACATCAACCACATTGGTGTAACGGCTGCTGTTAATAAATTTGTCCAAGAGCGTAATTTGACACTGAAAACAGCCAGAAATAAATGGTGGTTGCAAAAGTCTGCTGACTCTCAAGAAGTTATTAGTACCTTAAATCGCCGAATTTCTCAACTTGAACTAATGTTGATGAATAGTAGTGTGGAGTTTTCCGCCCATCCTTAAATTTTTTGTGAATTGCAGTAGTAGCGATCGCCTCTACAGAAGAGTGTTCAATTTGCCATCAAGTTAGTTTAGCTTGGCAGTTATGTGCGATTAACTTAAAAGTTTCTTCTAAGTTAACCGCGCTGCAATTAAACTTATTGAAAACCTTTTGCTGTTTTTTGTGGGACTTTACCTTTTGATTTTGATTTATTGACCTCACTTACAGCTTCTTGAAATAAATTGTGTAAGTGAATTGGGACACTGGCAATTTCGGGTAACTCTGGCTCTAAGGGTTTATGGAATTCTGTTAATAAAGCAGCTAAATCACTGTCAATTTTAAAATCAGGACGGTTTAAAATTGTTTGCAAAACATTCTCTAATTGCGTCGGATATTGTTGGGCTAGACGCTTCCAGATGAAGGCATTAAAAGTATTATCTTCCAAATACTGACGGATCAATTTTTCACTACCGGGGATAGTTTGCCAATCTGCGGTTTTGAGGATTGTTTCGACTTTACTGTAGGTAGGCAAAAACATCTGTCCCCAACGAGGATGGGAAAGTGCCGTTAACTCTTCAGCTTTACGGATTTCTGCTGGTAAATCAACTTTTGGCATTACCATTTTACTGTTAGCAGCACCTTTGAGCATCTGAGTGGCAGTTTTGGCATCAACACCAGCTTCCTCTGCGGCTGCTTGAAGTTCTGCATCGTCAATTCCGGCTTCTTGCGCCACTTCAGCCAGGGATTTAGAGGAATCAACCCCAGCTGCTTCTAAGCGTTGTTTCAGCATGATTTCCTGAAATTCAGTCATTTTTTTATTTAACTGATATCCAGGGAGGGTAATTTCATCAGTCCCGAAAAAGTCAGTAAATTGCTGATGATACAATTCTACAGATTGCCAAGCTTCTGCTAACAAATCTGGGGCGTCACTATAAAGGCTATTTTTGTGGTTTTCTTTAAAATTGCCAATAGCGACTGCTAATTTCGGTTTGCCTAATTTACCCATAATTGTTTTTGGACCTGAGAACATCCAATAGGCGTCGGTAACAGGAGAAATCCGCGTCAGTAAAATTTCTCCTTCCTTAAAGCGAGATAATTCCGGCAGTTGGGAGGTGTTAAGCTTGACGGTATAATGTTTACCTGTCAACCAGTTCATCAACTCGAAACCATCGCTGAGGACTTGGGTAATGGTAAATAAGCCAGGAAAGCTACGATGCCAACTGTTGATTAACTGACGATCGCTATCCGATAATTCCGGATGGCTAGCAATAAATAAATCTAGCGGTGTCTGATCACCAACTTTGCCTTCAGTGATAAAGCTATCAACAATCGAGTCCTGCTGATTATGATCTCCACGCTTGGTGCGCGACTTTTCCGCCGCATAACTTTCTAAAGCCGCCGCAAGTTCTCCTTCAGCGTCGAGGACAAAATCAGTTAACTCTTGTTTAAGTACGGGCGATCGCTCTAGTATTGCATCCACAAGTTTTTCTCTGTTATTCATCAAATAATTGTAAGTTACTCCAAGCCAGAGAACATCCGCATCTAGCTATTGTAAGCCCTAAAGCAGTTAGGATATTTGATAGCTCAGCATTTCTACGAGTGTCACCCTGCCTTGGTTCAAGTCATCTCAGTCATCATCCCGGTACTTAACGAAGCCCTTGACATTGGGAAAACCTTGGCATCTGTACATAAGGCGAATGTTGAAGTGATTGTGGTCGATGGCGGGAGTAGAGATGACACAAAGGCTGTGGCGGAATCTTGGGGAGTGAAGGTATTGTCAGCACCTACAGGACGTGGAAGACAAATGAATGCCGGTGCGAGGGTAGCTAGCGGTAAAATTTTCTTATTTCTCCACGCGGATACGCTGTTACCAGAGAATTTTGCCCCAATGGTAATTCAAGCACTCAATCAGCCGAATACAGTCGCAGGTGCCTTTGCGTTACAGATTGAAGGTGAGTTACCGAGTTTACGTTGGGTAGAAAAAGGCGTAAATTGGCGATCGCGGACTTTTTCTTTTCCCTATGGCGATCAAGCAATTTTTATGAGTGCCGAAGTATTTTATCAACTCGGTGGCTTTCCGGACTTGCCAATTATGGAAGATTTTGAGATGATGCGGCGGTTACGTCGAATCGGTAAAATTTTGCTGCTGACCGCTACAGTTGTGACCTCAGGACGCCGCTGGGTAGCCAAAGGAGTTTTCAAAACAACACTGATTAACCAGCTAACGATTGTAGCTTATTTACTAGGGGTGTCACCTGAACGCCTGAGTCGTTGGTACCGTCATATTTGAGGAATTTTCTGAAGATCCCGATCAAATACAAATGTTATGTTGGTGTAGTTTCCCACAAAATTGTCAAAAAAACCTTCAGTAACGCTCTACTTATCTTTATCCTTATTTGAAACAATAAGTAAACTACTGAGGATACTACTGCAGTGAATTCAGACCCGATCCACCACTACGAACCCGATAATTAGCCATGATCAACCGCTATTCTTCCTCGATCGCTACTCGCACGCTCAAAGCGGCTGGGGTGATTTTAATTTTATCCTTCTTGCTAGACTTTGTGATTCTGTTGTTTCCCATCCGTCCCACAGACCGAGGCTGGCAAATCTCTTTAGCTACAGCATTGGTAGACCGAGGGATCGTCCCACTAGTCGGTCTAGGGATGCTAGCAGCAGCAGAAGCAATTGAGACTAGTGATGATAACTTTCGTCCCGGACCACTGGATTTGAAGCTTCCGGCGATGATTCTATCAAGTTTATTAGGTTTACTGTTCTTGATTATTTCTCCAGTCCACCTGAATAACGTGCATCAAGCCAGCACTCAAGCCATCACCCGCATTAATCAAGAAGCAACCCAAGCAGAAAACCAACTGCAAGGTCAAGTATCGCAACTCAAAGCGCAACTCAGTACAGATCAAGCTAAAGTAGAAATCGAAAAACGCCGCACTCAAGCCAAAGCGCAGTTAACAGACTTAATTAAAGACGATAAAAGATACAATCAAGTACTAAGCAATCCACAAACTCCCGCAGAAATTAAAGAAGTACTCAGAAAAGGCAAAACCGATCCAAAGGTGATTGATGCTTTTGTCGCTAAGCAAACCGATCCCGAAGCCCTTAGCACTCAAAAACTATCGGAAATTCGCACTCAAAGAGACAAATACGAAGAACAGGCGCAACAAGATGCCTTAAGATCTGGTCTTCGGATTGGTTTGGAAAGTTTACTATTGTCTATCGGTTATATCTTTATCGGCTGGACAGGATTAAGAAGTCAGGGTGTAATGGCAGGTGGCGGCGGTCGTAAAGCCTCAGCCCGCTAATTTCCGTCTAATCTACCTAATCTACCAAAAAATGCAAGCAATGTTGGCACCCACCCCATGCCAACAGCTTTGCTATAAAAACCTATCAAAAAAGCCAACAAGAGGCTAAAAAGGATTCCCCCCCTCCCCACTCCCCACTCCCCCTCTCCCCCTCCCGGAATGATTTCAATTTATATACTGACTTATAACGAAGAACTAGATATCGCCGCTTGTATTGAGTCGGCAGCATTGTCTGATGACATTATTGTTGTAGATTCAGATAGTAGCGATCGCACGGTAGAAATCGCCAGCCGTTATCCTGTACGCGTGGTGCAACATACCTTTGAAAGCCACGGACGCCAACGGACTTGGATGCTAGAATCAATCCCACCCAAATACGAATGGGTTTACATTCTCGAAGCCGATGAACGCCTTACGCCGGAATTATTCGCTGAGTGTGTTCAAGCAAGTCAAAGCGAGGATTATATTGGTTATTATGTTGCCGAACGGGTGATGTTTATGGATCACTGGATTCGTTACAGCACTCAGTATCCCCGTTACCAAATGCGGCTATTTCGCCACGGCAAAGTTTGGTTCACCGATTACGGTCATACGGAACGGGAGGTATGTAATGGCGCAACCAGCTTTTTAAAACAAACTTACCCCCATTACACTTCTAGTAAAGGTTTGAGCCGTTGGATTGATAAACACAACCGTTACTCAACAGACGAAGCCCAAGAAACTGTTTATCAACTATCACAAGGAAAAGTAAACTGGCGAAACCTAATTTTTGGTAAGTCAGAAATTGACCGTCGCCGCGCCCTGAAAGATTTATCATTACGTTTACCGGCTAGACCAGTACTGCGCTTCTTTTACATGTATTTTATTCTGGGTGGTTGTCTGGATGGAGGCGCGGGTTTGGCTTGGTGTACGTTACAAGCTTTTTATGAGTATCTGATTTTGCTCAAAGTCTGGGAATTAAAGCATTTACCCACACCCGTAGTAACTGAGGTGCCGCTTGTATCTCCTGATCCTACAGAGGTGATTACTTCTTAGAGCAAACGTGCTGACACAATAAATGTGTTGTAAGATATAAATTAATATTTATAACATAACTTTTTTTAAGGTGACTCAAAGCAGAATTTTGATTACCCCAAAAAGGGTACAGTTTTTGTTTGGAGTCAAGAATTGCCTTTCCATAGGAGCGGCGGTTGATTGTTTGTATAAAAAATAAAAAGTTGCCTGCTCAATAATATATGCGTACTTGTTTTGACCGAAAACGGGAAAAACCTCCGCATCATAGTTCCGGTGCTACGGATACCAACACATCATAGTTCTACTAGCCGTAAGGATGGGTACCTTGGTAATCGAACGCTTAAAGCAAGACTTCAAAAATGACCTAATTGCTGGTTTGTTAGTTGTGATTCCGCTGGCAACCACCATCTGGCTAACGATTACTATCGCCAATTGGATAGTCAACTTCCTCACCCGCATTCCTAAACAATTAAATCCCTTTGACGGATTGCACCCGTTACTGGTGAATGTACTAGATTTACTAGTGGGATTGGCTGTCCCTTTATCAGGTATTCTCCTCATCGGTTTGATGGCGCGAAATATCGCTGGAAAGTGGTTGCTGGATATGGGTGAACATGTTTTACAGGCAATTCCCCTAGCCGGACAGGTATACAAAACCCTGAAACAACTGCTAGAAACACTTTTAAAAGACTCGAATGGCAAATTTCGCCGCGCAATTCTCGTGGAATATCCGCGCCCTGGAATATGGGCGATCGGCTTTGTCACTGGTACAATCAGCAACGATATCCAGTCTCAGATGTCACGCCCAGTCCTGAGTGTATTCGTCCCCACTACCCCCAACCCGACAACAGGATGGTATGCCGTAGTACCAGAAGACGAAGTCATCAATTTGTCAATGTCCATTGAAGACGCCTTTAAAATCATTGTCTCTGGCGGCATTTTCACCCCTCCCGTCGCACTTCCCTCCTCTCCCCTCCCGCTCCCCCCATCTCAACCCTGCAACCCCGTAGAATTGCCCGTGAATTAGCCTTGTTGAGTCTCAGTCAAATGCCTACAGACTCGCAGAAATTATCAAAACAGCAAATATCTGGTTTTGTTGTCGCCGCAGTCCGCACTCTGACGACAGAAGTGCAAGATGCCTTAAGCAATGCTAGCGCCGAACTTCAACGCAGTAACGATCGCCTGTTAAGTAGTCAGACGCGGACGACAGATTTAAATACTTCCCGCACAATGGTAAAACAAGCAATTGAACATACCCAGTCGGCGATTAACCAACTCGGGACGGCGATTGAGTTACCAGAATTAATTCAGCTAGCCAACCAGCAGGAAGTTCGCGACTATGCAATTCAAGTTGTGAACACAGTCAACACTCACCGCACAGATATAGATGAACAGTTAACCGCTGCTTTGGTAGACTGGCAAATAACTCGCCTCGCCCAAATTGACCGAGATCTTCTCCGCATCGCTGTCGCGGAAATGGTATTTCTCGGAGTCCCAGACCGCGTCGCTATTAACGAAGCTGTGGAACTTGCCAAACGCTACAGCGAAGAAGATGGTCATCGGTTTGTCAATGGTGTACTGCGCCGAGTTACAGACCTGATAAAAACAGCTTAAAAAAAATAATTAACACGGCACTCGGCAATGGCTTTTAATTGGTTCCGTCGTCCAGATAAAGATAATACCCCTCCACCCCCAGAACCGGCAGAAACCCCGATTGAGGAAACTCCCACTCCAAGTTCTGCTGATGTGGCTGTTGACTATTTACAGTTTGCGAAAGCCGCTTACAAAAATATTCAACAAAAGCAAGCACAATCAGAAGTAGTTGGGGAAACACAGGTAGTAACTGAGACAGAAGCTAGTATTCCGGTAACAGGATCTTTAGTCCCAGCAATTGCCGATGAGCCTGATATTGAAGAAGTTAACACGGTAGCGGTTGCCGAACCTGAGACAAATGCCCTCAGTACACCTGTAGAAGCAGACCCATTTACAGAGAAAAATGCCCTCAGTACATCCGTAGAAGCAGAAACTGTAGACGATGTTGAACCAATTGCGAAAGCGAATATTTCCTTTTTAGAACGAGCCGCTGCAGAAAGGCAAGCGCGACAAGACCGTTTGAATGCGCTAGCGATTGAAGTTCCGCCAGAGGCACCACCAACAACGACAGAAGTAGAAGAAATTCCCGGACTTGCTTTTGATGATGGGTTTCTCTGGTCAGCAGAAATTCTTGCAGCCCAAGGTCGTCGTCCAGAAGATATTTCTTTAGAAGAAATCACTTGGCTGAAAAAGCTGCGGTTGGGATTAGATAAAACCAGACGTAGCATTGTTAACCAACTCAAGGCAATTGTTGGTCAAGGACCGCTGAACCAAGCCGCAGTAATGGAAATTGAGACATTGCTGTTACAGGCGGATGTGGGTGTAGAGGCAACAGATTATATTATTGATGCCTTACAGACTAAGTTAAGGTCAGAAACCTTACCGCCAGATGCGGCAATTGCTTATCTAAAGAAAATTCTCTGCGATATGTTAGATGCGCCACTAGAGAAATCTTATCCGGCGCGATTTGCACCAGAAAAAGATACCCTGACTATTTGGCTAGTCGTTGGGGTGAATGGCGCAGGGAAAACTACGACGATTGGTAAACTTGCTCACTTGGCGCAAAAATCAGGCTATAGATGCTTAATTGGTGCAGCTGATACCTTCCGCGCTGCAGCGGTGGAACAAGTGCGAATTTGGGGAGAAAGAAGTGGGGTGGAAGCGATCGCTAATCCCGGCAAAAATACCGACCCGGCTGCAGTCGTGTACGATGCGATCGTGGCGGCTCAGTCTCGCAATAGCGAATTACTTTTAGTAGACACTGCAGGACGACTCCAGAACAAGAAAAACTTGATGGAAGAACTTAGTAAAATCCGGCGAATTATCACTAAAAAAGCCCCCGACACCAAAGTCGAATCTTTACTGGTTCTGGATGCTACCTTGGGTCAAAACGGTCTGCGCCAAGCTGAGGTTTTTTCCCAGGCGGCTCAACTTAGTGGTGTTGTGTTAACTAAGTTAGATGGTACGGCAAAAGGTGGTGTTGCTTTAGCGATCGTTAAACAGTTAGGTTTACCTATCCGTTTTATTGGCGCTGGTGAAGGAATTGAAGATTTGCGACCCTTTTCTAGTTACGAGTTTGTAGAGGCTTTGTTGAGTAGTTAATTGGGTATGTGGCACGCGTATTAGCCTCAGCGATAGCGTTGCGCGTTCCGTTAGCGCCAGCGCAGCCGTTAGCGATAGCGTGAGATTAAATGTGTTTCATTTACCTGAAAATCGCTCTTTGTGTTTAGGAACACGACAAATAAATTTGTATAACCGCAAGAAGTCGGGCAAAAGATTTACATAAAGTGTGTGATGTTTAAAGAATTGACCAAAATTATGCTATAAGAACACTTTCAGGGAAATTTACTGCTTATACTCGAAAAAGTTGCCTCTGATTAATAACTTCTCTTGTTAAACTAATCACCACTAGTGCGATCAAGATTAGTATCATGTTACAAAATCTCTTGACAATTTTTTCTAAATCTGCTAATTCCAAATAAACACTAACTGTGCCTGTGACCCAAACGCCGAATCAACCCACTGACCGTCATAGTAGCGCCGCTGACATTACCCCTGTTGTGGCGCTGAAAGAACTTGTGGCACGATTGCACCGGGAACAGCACAAAATCCAAGATTTGCTGAGTTCTTTGGGATTTGCCCTCAGAAGCTTTAGCAATCTTAACCAGTTCTTGGAACTGATTCCCCTGATGGCAACGCGAGTCACAGATGCTGATGGCGGTGCTTTATTTCTCTACAAGCCTAACGGTCAAATTACTTTAGAGCGGCTACATTGGCAAGATAGTCGCGAGCGCAAGAATATTCGCAAGGCGTTAGAAACAGCGACTAGTCAGTTGAGTTTTGCTGCTGCTAATGCTCATTTAACTGGTAGTCCGACGATTTTAGATGACCAGATGCAACGTTTTCTAGAGCCGGATATTCAGCTATTTGGCACAACTATCCTGGTGAAGCATACGGAACGCGGACGGTTGTATGTTTTTAGCCGTGAAAGAGAATACACTTGGACGGAAACTCGCCAAAAGTTGGTGCGATTAGTGGCTGACCAAACCGCAGTCGCGATTGAGAATGATGAACTATCCGTGGAATTACGGAAAAAAGAACGTTTGGATCGAGAATTAGAAATCGGGGCGGAAATTCAACTCCGGCTGCTACCACGTCAATGTCCAACGATTCCTGGTGTATCTTTAGCGGCTCGCTGTCAACCAGCAAATCGTGTTGGTGGTGATTATTATGACTTTATCCCGACTAATCACAACCCGACTCAACCTCAACTGGAAGCCAATGAATTTAGCCCTTGGAGTTTGGTGATTGGCGATGTGATGGGGAAAGGTGTTCCCGCCGCTTTGATTATGACGATGACACGGGGAATGCTGCGTGGTGAAGTTCTTAATGGTCACTCTCCCGGTCGGATTCTGCATCATTTGAATCGGGTAATGTATGCCGATTTAGAAAATTCCCATCGTTTTGTGACTTTGTTTTACTCTGAGTACAATCCCCAAACCCGGATTTTGTCTTACAGCAATGCGGCGCAAACTCCACCGTTGTTGTGGCGGGCGGCTACGAAAACGATTCAGCGTTTGGATACCTTGGGTATGCTGATTGGTTTGGATATTAATAGTCAATATGAAGATGCTCAGGTTCGCTTGGAATCTGGTGATACTTTAATTTACTATACTGATGGATTTACTGATGCGGCTAACCAAAATGGCGATCGCTTTGAGGAAGATAATCTCATCGCCGCCTTTAGCTGGGCTTGTCACCACCATCAAAACCCTCAGGAAATTTTAGATTACTTGTTCTCCCAAATTCAAAACTTTATTGGTACCAGTAACGATAACGGCGATGATATGACACTGATTGTCTTTCAAGCACTTTAGAAAACGAATATCTACCCATTCCCAAATTTAACGGCTAAAATTGCTACACAGATCCTATTAAAGGCTGGGAATGTTACTGATTCTCACCTAGGACGTTTTTTAGCCCTCAGGGGAATGAAAATAACTTGTATGCATGAAGACGCTTTGTTATTTGGTAATACTCGTGGGAGTGATTTGGGATTGTTATGGCATTCCCCTGTACATTCGACACTCATCGCCCAAGAAATCAGCGATCCCAACCTTGTGGGTCAGATTCAACATAATTTTGAGCATTTTATCCAGACAGGTCAAGTGTGGGCGCTGTTGATTGGTTTGGGAATTGGCTGGATGATGCGGAATCTCACAAGTTACGGCTAAATAAAAGTTGGGCTGCTTGCGGACTCACTCTCGAAACAAGAGTGGATAGTTGCTGTAAAAATAACTAATAAGCTCTATTACTTTGAGTCCGCACTCAGCACTACTAAATATGACGGAAACACAAACTTGGAGTCAGCGATTTGAATCAGCGCTACATCCGGCGATCGCTCGCTTTAATGCTAGTATCGGCTTTGATATTGAATTAATCGAATACGACCTGACTGGCTCAGTCGCCCATGCCAAGATGTTGGCACATACTGGGATCATCTCTCCGGCTGAAGGAGAACTACTAGTTAATGGGTTAGAACAAATTCGCCAAGAATATCGCCACGGAGAATTCATCCCTGGGATAGATGCGGAAGATGTGCATTTTGCTGTCGAAAACCGTTTAACGGAAATTGTCGGTGATGTGGGGAAAAAGTTACATACGGCGCGATCGCGTAACGATCAAGTCGGTACAGACACTCGTCTCTATCTCCGCGACCAAATTCAGCAAATCCGCGCCGCGATTCGAGAATTTCAAAGTGTGCTCCTCGATATTGCCGAACAACACGTTTACACACTTATCCCCGGCTATACTCACCTGCAACGCGCTCAACCAATAAGTTTGGCTCATCACATGTTGGCGTATTTTCAGATGACTCAACGCGATTGGGAACGCTTGGGTGATGTGAATCGCCGGGTGAATATCTCACCTTTGGGTTGTGGTGCTTTGGCTGGTACAACTTTCCCAATTGACCGTCATTATAGCGCCCATCTCTTGCATTTTGACGATGTTTATGCTAACAGCTTGGATGGTGTGAGCGATCGCGACTTTGCAATCGAATTCCTGAGTGCGGCAAGTACGATTATGGTTCACCTCAGCCGTCTTTCGGAAGAAATAATTCTTTGGTCATCGGAAGAATTCAGCTTTGTCAAGTTGAAAGACAGTTGCGCCACAGGTTCGAGTATTATGCCTCAGAAGAAAAATCCTGATGTCCCAGAATTAGTGCGGGGAAAAGCGGGACGGGTATTTGGGGATCTCCAAGCAATGTTAGTACTGATGAAAGGACTACCGTTGGCATACAACAAAGATTTGCAAGAAGATAAAGAAAGCTTGTTTGACGGAGTGAAAACAGTTAAAGCATGTCTAGAAGCGATGACAGTGTTGATGCGTGAAGGTTTGGAGTTCCGCACTGAACGCATGACGGCGGCGGTGGAGGAAGACTTTTCTAACGCCACCGATGTAGCCGATTATTTAGCGAGTCGCGGAGTTCCGTTCCGAGAAGCTTATGGCTTAGTGGGTAAAGTCGTTAAAACTAGCCTTGCGGCTGGTAAGTTACTCAAAGATTTAACCATTGAAGAGTGGCAAAATCTCCATCCCGCATTTGAAGCCGATATTTATGCAGCCATCGCCCCACGCCAAGTTGTGGCGGCTCGTAATAGTTATGGCGGGACTGGCTTTGAACAGGTAAATCTTGCTCTTCGCAACGCGCGGACGCAAATTCAAGGGTCTTAAATATTAGCGGTTGACAGTTCACAGTTAACTGTTGACCGTCAACCTTGAAGTAAACAGGATCTAAGTAAATCTAAAATCTAGAGTTGATTAGATCTACTCAGCTCCTGTTGCTGCTCCTTCATCTTCTTCACTCTTAGGCGATCGTTGTTGGAACCTTCTCTGGAAACGTCCTGTAGTAGTTCGTTTACGGAACTTACGGGCATAAGCCTGATTCCGTAGCGCCTTTTCTTTCTTGGGATTACGGCGCTTGGCCATGTTCACCTCATTAAATAAACAACAGTTACCATGCCTCTATTTCTACAGAGGCATGATTTACCGATGCGATCGGTATACATTTACCCCAAAAGGGTAATAAAAACAAAGGTAAATAGTCTTCAACCCTAACGCGATCGTCCACTGATGTCAATCGCGGCAAATCTGCATCATGGGGTGAAATACTTTACCAATCTTTAATCTTACCGGAAAAGATTACTCTTGACTAATTAGCGATTTAGTAGCACCAGAATTTTTGGTTGCCTTTCATGTACGCCTAAATCCGAATGTGAGTACTGTATAACTACTCCCAGCCGAAGCCAATGCTACGATCTATGTTCAGTTATAAGTATCTCAGTAACTGTTCGCATCCAACGAATAATATTACACAATCAACTCGGAAGATGCGAAGATCAGAGATCGGAAAACACAAACGTAGTATCTTAAACTTTTGTCTTATCTTACTGAGCCTGTGAATTTTTCTCGCCGCTTATGGCAGTTTGGTCAAACCGTACTAGGTGTCATTTTCCGCCATCCTGTACCGGGCACTAGTATCATTCCGATTTTACCCGATGGGCGAATCGTCTTAATCCGTCGTAGTGATAACGGTCGCTGGGCATTACCGGGAGGAATTATTGATTGGGGAGAGGATATTCCCACAGCAGTGCGCCGGGAGTTGATGGAAGAGACAGGATTGGAGTTGGTGAAGATTCGGCGTTTAGTCGGAGTTTATTCCGCACCAGATCGCGATCCGCGCCTTCATTCAATTTGTATAGTCGTCGAAGCTGATGTCGCCGGGACAATGAAAGTCAAAGATATTCTGGAAGTAACAGAAATCGAGGCATTTCCCCTGAATGCGCTTCCTCCCGAAGAACTATCTCATGACCATACCCAGCAGTTACAAGATTACATGCGTGGTCTAACTACATTAGCTTAAAGCACGAAAAAATATTTTTCGTCGTAAAGTAATGGGTGGAATATAGCTAGAATCTGCAGAGGAGCTAATTACCGACCGAAATGAATCAACAATTACGCAACTCTCGCATGAAGCTTTCTGGTGGGCGGATCTTTTGGCGTGAAATCGGCGAAGGTGCTGCTGTGGTGTTGTTACACGGATCGTGGCAAGATAGCGGTCAATGGGTAACGGTAATGAATTACTTAAGCCTTGACCACCACTGCTTTGCACCTGATTTACTTGGGTTTGGCGACTCCGAGCATCCCCAAATCCATTATTCGATTGATTTAGAGGTGGAGTGTTTAGCAGAGTATTTGGAGGCTTTAAAGTTACGACATGTATACTTGGTTGGGCACTCCTTAGGCGCATGGGTTGCAGCTAGCTATGCTTTGAAATATCCTGACCAAGTAAGCGGCTTAGTGCTCCTAGCCCCAGAAGGCGTACAGTTAAAGCGAGGAGAAAATACTTGGCAGCCTAAACGCCAATTATTAAATCGTCCATCGTTAATGTTTAAGTTCTTGCGATCGCTCAGACCATTAACCAAAATGCTGGGATTACACTTAAAGATTGAGCGAGCTTGGAACGAACGCTTACAATTAATTGAGGCTACAGCCGCCTGTCAGTTGTTATTTCAACGTCGAATTTCGGAAATAGAAGCCGAATTGTTACAAGATAAATTGTTCTCGATCCAAATGCCGGCTTTGATCTTGCAAAGCGAGCAAGACAGCAAAACCACAGTAGCCCTCTGTCAAGGTTATGCCCAACTCTTACCGAAAGCCCAATTAAAAGTTATCGGTGAGGGCGACGACACAGCGAGAGATCTCTCCGAGACCATAGCTGCTGATATTCGTGAATTTATTCGTATTATTAAATCTTAATTATGGAGACGCGCTCTCAGGCTGAAGCAGTCAGAGCTATACGAACAAAGCCTGCCTCCGCAGGCTACATTTATTTATAGCTTTTGCCTTTTGGCTTAGGCTAATGGAGCAACGCTCTCTACATGACTATTTTTGCCATTCCCCATAAAATTAGATTTGGTTCCACAGTCAAGCGAGCGGCGATTTTTGGCTCCTGAGATTGAAGATAGGTATACAGTAAGGAGCGATCGCCACCCGTGATCACCACTACCCCTGTAGGAAAATCTTGCCACCACGCTTGAACAAAATCTTTAATTCCCGCAACTATTGTATAAATAACGCCACTGTACATCGCCTCTGACGTACTTAAAGCAAAGCGCGGCGGTAACACCATTGATGGTGATAATTGTGGTAACTCGGCTGTTTTCTGGGACAGCATCTTCAACTGTAAACCCAGTCCCGGTAAAATCGCCCCACCCACCAAACAACGCTCAGCATCAGCCCCCGTAAAAGTCAGTGCTGTCCCCGCATCAATTACCAGCACCGGAAAACCCCAAGTTTCCCCCGCACCCCATACAGCCAAAGCACGATCTATTCCCAAAGTCGGATAGACACCCAACAACGGTACTTGGTCTAAATTTATGACTTTAACATCTAGGTGGGCTTGCCAAAGTGTGGTTTGACTAGGGACGACGGAGGCGATGTGGAGAGGGAGAGGGGGAGTGGGGGAGTTCGGTCGGGGGGGTATTAGATGGTTAGTATCCCACGCGTAGTTGAGGGTATTGCCGGTGAAATATCCCCAATGTAAGCGTGAATTCCCAATCATTAAACCCAACCACTCTGTATTGTCCATTTTCTCTCTGCGTCCTCTGTGTCTCTACGGTTCATTAAAATTAGATTTTCGTCAGGAGAAACCCAATAGTTTTGATTTTCTGAACCCAGTCATAGCTTTTTTAATAAAACTTTAAAATGCGGACGTGTGACAATATAGGTAGAAAATCAGGAATAGAGTTGGTAAGGAGAAAAGTGATGGTAGTCCTCACCGAAAGAACCGAAAAGAAGCTCACCATGCAGACGGCTGATATTGCACCGGAGACGACGGTAATGCGATCGCTCGATTGGGATCGAGATCGCTTTGATATTGAGTTTGGCTTGCAGAATGGTACCACCTACAACTCATTTTTGATTCGTGGCAAGCAGACGGCGCTAGTAGACACTTCCCACGAAAAATTTCGGCAATTATTTTTAGATACCCTCACTAGCCAAATTGCTCCTGAGCAGATTGATTACTTAATTATCAGTCACACCGAACCGGATCACAGCGGTTTAGTCAGAGAAGTCTTAGAACTCGCACCAGAAATTACAATCGTCGGTTCCAAAGTCGCGATTCAGTTTTTGGAAGACATGGTACACAGACCGTTTAAAAGACGGATTGTGAAAAATGGCGATCGCTTAGATTTAGGTAATGGACACGAATTAGAATTTGTGATTGCGCCAAATCTCCACTGGCCAGACACTATGTTCACCTTCGACCACAAAACCCAAATCCTTTACACCTGCGATGCTTTTGGATTGCATTACTGCTCAGATCTCACCTTTGACGAAGATTTAGAGGCGATTAGTCCTGATTATGAATTTTACTATGAATGTTTGATGGCTCCAAATGCGCGATCGGTAATTTCAGCCCTGAAGCGCATGGACGAACTACCACCAATTAACACCATCGCCACTGGTCACGGGCCGTTGTTACAACACCACGTCCAAGAACTGACCAATAGATACCGCACTTGGAGTAAAACCCAAACCAAAGCCGAAACCACAATTGCTCTATTTTATCTGAGCGATTATGGATATAGTGATTGCTTATCCCAAGCCATAGCTAGTGGGATTACAAAAACCGGAGTCGCCGTCGAAATGGTAGACCTGCGAACCGCAACTGACATGCAAGAAATTCAAGAACTCGTCAGTCGCAGCGCCGGAATCGTCATTGGTTTACCATCTGCAGCCAGTCCCACAAACGTCAAAACAGCAATTAGCACTATCTTAGCCGCAGCAAAAAACAAACAAGCAGTCGGCATCTTTGAATCTGGTGGCGGTGATGACGAACCAATTTATCCATTGTTAAATAAATTCCGCGACACCGGACTCACAATCGCCTTCAACCCCATACAAATCAAAGAAACACCTCACGACCCAACTTATAAGTTATGTGAAGAATCGGGTACCGACTTAGGACAGTGGGTGACACGCGATCGCAGCATCAAGGCCATGAAATCCCTAGACGCTGACCTCGACAAAGCCCTAGGCAGAATTAGCGGCGGCTTATATATGCTCACCGCCAAAAAAGGCGAAATATCCAGCGCCATGCTAGCTTCTTGGGTAACTCAAGCCAGCTTCAAACCCTTAGGCTTAACCATCGCCGTCGCCAAAGACCGAGCCATTGAATCACTCATGCAAGTAGGCGATCGCTTTGTGCTCAACGTCCTGGAAGAAAACAACTATCAAGGACTGATGAAACACTTCCTCAAACGCTTTCCACCAGGTGCAGATCGCTTTGAAGGAGTCAAAACCCAAACCGCCCAAAACGGTTCACCGATTTTGACAGAAGCGTTAGCATATATGGAGTGCGAAGTCAATAGCCGGATGGATACTCACGACCATTGGATTGTTTATTGTACCGTTAACGCTGGCAGAGTCAGCAAGCCAGACGCCTTGACTGCAGTGCATCATCGCAAAGTTGGCAATCATTACTAAAGCACCCCACTCCTCACACATGCCATGACAATTAATAAACCTCGTGATGTCCAAGTTCTCCCTATTGGTACAGACACTACAATCTTGCGAGCGCGTAGTTGGACACAGTTACGCTTTGAGATTGAGTACGCCCTAGCCAAAGGAACAACAGCTAACTCTTATGTAATTTGCGGCGAGCAAAACGCCATAGTCGATCCACCAGGAGAGACATTTACGCAAATTTACTTACAAGCCTTGCAACAGCGATTTGATGTTACCCAGTTAAATTACGTAATTTTAGGTCACGTCAATCCCAACCGCGCAGAGACTTTAAAAGCTCTACTCGCAATTGCGCCGCAGATCACATTTGTCTGTTCCAATCCTGGGGCGAAGAATTTGCGCCGACTAATCCCTCAGGACTTGTCAATCTTAGTAATGCGGGGCGAAGAAACCCTAGATTTAGGAAAAGGACACAATTTGCAATTTGTCCCCACACCAAACCCCCGCTATCCCGATGAGCTTTGTACCTACGATCCCCAAACCGAAATTCTGTATACAGATAAACTCTTTGGTGCTCATATTTGTGGAGATCAGGTATTTGACGAAGGTTGGCAATCCTTTCAAGACGATCGCCGCTACTACTTTGATTGTCTGATGGCTCCTCATGCCCGTCAAATCGAAACAGCCCTAGAAAAGTTAAGCAATTTACCCGCCAGACTTTACGCCACAGGACATGGTCCCCTAGTGCGCTATAGCTTGATTGAAATGACCCAAGCTTACCGCCAGTGGAGTCAGCAGCAAACAACAGTAGACACAACAGTAGCGCTAATTTACGCATCAGCCTATGGAAACACAGCCACCCTCGCTCAAGCGATCGCGCTCGGAATTACAAAAGCCGGAATCAGAGTAGAATCAATCAACTGTGAAGCCGCAGAACCCGAAGAAATCCGTGAAGCCGTAGAAAAAGCCGCCGGATTTATCATTGGTTCACCAACCTTAGGAGGTCACGCCCCAACCCCCATTCAAACCGCATTAGGAATCATCCTCTCAACAGCCACCAACAACAAACTCGCCGGAGTATTCGGGTCATTTGGATGGAGTGGAGAAGCAATCGACCTCATCGAAGGAAAACTCACAGACGCCGGTTATCGCTTTGGCTTCGAGCCAATCCGGGTAAAATTCAAACCCAACGACGTCACATTACAAACCTGTGAACAAGCCGGAACCGATTTCGCCCAAACCCTAAAAAAAGCCAAAAAAGTCCGTTCAACCAGCCCCAGCGCCACCACAGTTGAACAAGCAGTCGGACGCCTCATCGGTTCCATGTGCGTAGTCACCACCAAACAAGGAGACATGTCTAGCGCCATGCTAGCCTCCTGGGTATCCCAAGCCACCTTCAACCCCCCCGGACTAACAATCGCCGTCGCCAAAGAACGAGCGATCGAATCACTCATGTATCCAGGTAGCCGATTCGTCCTCAACATCTTAAAAGAAGGCAATCACCTAGGACTAATGAAACACTTCCTCAAACCCTTCGGACCCGGAGAAGATCGCTTCGCCGGCGTCACCTCCCAAGAAGGAGAAGATGGGATGCCCATCCTAAATGAGGCAATAGCCTACTTAGAATGCTCCGTACAACAACGGATGGAAGCCGGAGACCACTGGATAACATACGCCACCGTAGATACCGGCAAAGTCCTTAACCCCGATGGAGTCACCGCAGTCCATCACCGGAAGTCAGGGAATCACTATTGAAACGCGGAGCTTCCTCGCGGAGGAAACGCAGAGGTACGCAGAGTTACTCCGCGACCCTCTGCGCTACCTTTGCGAGGAAGCTCCGCGTTTCCTAATTGACTAAAATAACTTTACGAATCTGAGAATTACTCTGCTTCCCTCTCCGAGAGGAAAAAGCCTGCAGTAGCAATCGCCACGCCCCAGGTGAGAGGATCGCGGGATCGAGCATTTGCAAAAGACAGGCAATATTTTTCTGTTTGAGTGCGACTAAAGACCAGTGGAGTTTGAGATAACTGCGGATTTCGCTTAAAGCCGGAATTTCCGAATGGTATTTTTCGTCAACTAAGGCGTAGATTTTCTCCTTCATCAAGATGTTGGTGTCTAGGCGCTTGGAGAGGGTAAATTTTTGGTTGTAAGCACCAGGCCAGATGGTACGGTAGGCTAAGCACTGATTGATGAAGATGGCATCCCCAAATTGGGCAATACGAATCCATGAGTCAATATCGTCGCAATTTGCATCTAGGCTTGAGTCCCAGCCGCCTGTTTGCAAAAATGTCTGGCGGTGACAAGCTACTTGGACTGGGGTGCCAAAAGGTACCATCTCTAGCAGCATCCCGTAGTGGAGGTCGGCTTGAGGGATGTAAAAAGCTTGACCTACTCCCATTTGCGGGGTACGGCTGAGTTCTGTTTCTGTGGTATCGACTTGGGCGGCGATGCAGGAGCATATTACTGCTTGGGGATGCAAAGCGATCGCTTTGGTCATCTCTTCCACACAATTGGGTGCTAAATAATCGTCGTCATCTAAGAATTTGATCCAGTCGCCGCTGCTGGCTTTGACTCCGGCGTTTACCGTGGCGGCATGTCCTAGGTTAGAATCATTTCGGTGATATATTAGGCGTTCGTCTGTAGTGCCTAATGTTGAGCGTAATTGCTGGATGTATGCTTGAGTACCATCTGAGGAACTATCATCGGCAACAATTAGTTCACATGGGATTGTTTGTTCTAGGACAGACTTAATTGCTCGTTGGAGCAAACTTAGGCGATTATATGTGGTGATGACCACGCTAAATTTCATCGATTCCGGCACTGGTATTGGTACGTCTGAGTTTTATAAATGTGACTGGGATAGATAAAAATCTATCTTGCCGCAATTTTAAATCACTAGACTGAAAGATGGTTGTAGATTTATCATTGATGATCGTGAGATTTTTTTAAAATTATGAATGCTCAAGAGTTGATCCGCTCCATTGAAGCGGAACAAATTAAATCGAGTCTGCCTGACATTTATGTCGGCGATACCGTGAAAGTCGGGATCAAAATTAAGGAAGGCGACAAGGAACGGGTACAGCCCTACGAGGGTGTGATCATTTCGATGCGGAATGGTGGCATTAATGAAACGATTACCGTCCGCAAGGTTTTTCAAGGTGTGGGTGTGGAACGGGTGTTCTTAATCCATTCGCCGCTGGTTGACAGTATCAAGGTGATGCGTCGTGGTAAAGTTCGACGGGCGAAGCTTTATTATTTACGCGGTCGTGTTGGTAAGGCGACTCGGGTTAAACAACGGTTTGATCGCGCTATGTCCTAAGTTTTGCTTTTCTCCCATACACAGCCTGTGTGGGGGGCGCGATTCTCGGATCGAGAGCCAGATATATTGCCTGAATCAAAAATTAACTTGAATTATTCTGAATTTAGGTTAGAATGAAAAACGTTCAGGGCAAGAACTGAATCACAACGTTGAGCGCTCTTAGTTCAGTTGGTAGAACGCAGGTCTCCAAAACCTGATGTCGGGGGTTCAAGTCCTCCAGGGCGCGCTCTCAACTCTAAAATAAAGCGAGCAGTTAATTTAACTGTCCTCGCTATTATTTTGGTGCAGCATAGCCGGCTACAATTTCCGACTGGGTGTAAGTTCATGAGTGAATCGGATTTACACTCGTAGGAGCAATCTTTTCGCAGAACCCTGTGTTTAGCTGCAAAGCTGATCGGGTATAATATCTATTTTAGGTCAGTTCAATGGAGCTAGGGGAATAGCTGTGGCAAAGAAAAGCGAAGCAGAAATGCCAGTAACTTCTGGTGGATTTAACCTGAAAAAGTTCTACGAAGGCACGAGAGAAGAACTAGACAAGGTTATTTGGCCTAGTCGCCAACAGCTAGTGAGTGAATCCGCAGCCGTGCTATTAATGGTGACACTCTCGGCATCTTTGATATATCTGATCGATGGCTTATTTACGTGGGCTTCATTACAGGTATTTTGATGACTTTTGCCACAGACGAACCAGAAAATTCAGTCCGGTCAGAGGAAACGGCAGATCCATCTGGAGATTCGCAAGAAGCCCGGTGGTATGCAGTTCAAGTCGCCTCTGGCTGTGAGAAGCGTGTAAAGACCAACTTAGAGCAACGGATTCATACTTTTGATGTTGGCGAGCGGATTGTTCAAGTAGAGATTCCGCAGACGCCAACTGTTAAAATCCGTAAAGATGGCAGCCGTCAAAACACAGAAGAGAAAGTTTTTCCCGGTTATGTGTTGGTACGGATGTACATGTCCGATGAAACTTGGCAGGTAGTGAAAAATACCTCCCATGTGATCAACTTTGTCGGTGCCGAACAAAAACGCGGTACAGGTCGAGGACGCGGTCACGTCAAACCAATGCCTCTGAGTGGTTCTGAGGTGGAACGCATCTTTAAACAGAGTAGCGAACAAGAATTGGTTGTCAAAATTGACATGGCTGCGGGTGATAAGATCGTTGTGCTTTCCGGTCCGTTTAAGGATTTTGAAGGCGAAGTGATTGAGGTTAGTCCAGAGCGGAGTAAGCTCAAAGCCTTATTATCGATCTTTGGACGGGAGACACCAGTCGAATTGGAATTTACTCAGGTTCAAAAACAGAGCTAAGAACGAAATGGCGAAGAAAGTTGTAGCGGTCATTAAACTTGCCTTAAATGCGGGGAAAGCCAACCCAGCACCACCAGTGGGACCAGCATTAGGTCAGCACGGTGTGAACATCATGATGTTCTGCAAGGAATATAATGCCAAAACCTCAGATCAAGCAGGGATGGTAATTCCTGTTGAAATATCGGTTTATGAAGACCGTAGTTTCACATTTGTCCTTAAAACTCCCCCCGCAAGCGTGTTAATTCGCAAAGCAGCGGGAATTGAAAGAGGCTCAAACGAACCTAACAAGAAACGGGTAGGATCGATTAGCAAAGCGCAATTGCAAGAAATCGCTCAAACAAAAATGCCAGACCTCAATGCTAATGACATTGATGCGGCGATGAAAATTGTTGCTGGTACTGCCAAGAATATGGGCGTAGCGATAGCTGACTAGTCAAGAACGCACTATTACATTATCGGGGGAGAAGCGAAGCTTCGGAATTACCCCAATGGAGAACAAAATGGCAAGAAAAATATCGCGCCGACTACAAGAGTTGCAAGCGAAAATCGAAGACAGGGAATATCACCCAATAGAAGCTTTAACTCTGTTAAAAGAGACAGCGACAGCTAAATTTGCCGAAACTGCGGAAGTACACATCCGCTTAGGGATTGATCCCAAATATACAGACCAACAGTTACGGACAACCGTGGCGCTACCAAAAGGCACAGGTCAAATTGTCCGCGTAGCAGTGATTGCCCGCGGGGAGAAGGTGACAGAAGCCACAAATGCCGGAGCAGATTTAGCAGGTTCGGAAGAACTGATTGAGCAAATCCAAAAAGGCATGATGGATTTTGATAAACTGATTGCCACACCCGATGTGATGCCACAAGTCGCCCGGTTGGGTAAATTGTTAGGTCCACGCGGTTTGATGCCATCGCCTAAAGGTGGAACGGTGACATTTGATATCGCTGGAGCGATCGCGGAATTCAAAGCTGGTAAATTAGAATTTCGGGCGGATCGTACAGGCATCGTTCATGTTATGTTTGGCAAGGCAGCTTTTGCACCAGAAGATTTGCTCATCAACTTGAAAGCGTTGCAAGAGACAGTCGATCGCAACCGTCCTGCGGGAGCAAAAGGTCGTTACTGGCGGACAATGTATGTGTCTTCCACAATGGGACCATCAATTCAAATTGATGTCGGTGCCCTGCGCGACTTGAAATTAGAAGCGGCGTAGAAAACCAAAAAAATAAATAGGCGATCGCCAGAGACAGCAGGTGCCGCAAGGCTTAATTTCCTGCCGAGGTTTACACGCCAATTACCCAGACGCACTTATCAAAGCGTCTCTAAGGTATGCGGAGTATAAATTTTCAACCCTGGCTAGAGACAGTCAGGGTTTATTGTTTTTGGTAGATGTTTTCGAGATTTTTATCCAGGAGGTGAACAGATTATGGGTAGATCGCCAGAAGATAAACAAGTGATGGTGGCTGATTTAAAGGAAACTTTAAGTCAGTCTCAACTAGCACTAGTGGTTGACTTCCAAGGGCTAACAGTTTCCGAAATCACTGATTTGCGGCGGCGGCTGCGTCCTAGTGGCACTGTTTGTAAGGTGACGAAAAACACCTTAATGGGCATGGCTATTAAAGACCAGTCCAACTGGGAACCAATGACGGAATTGCTCCACGGACCCAGCGCCTTTTTGCTGGTTAAAGAGGATTTTGGCAAAGCGATTAAAGCTTACCAAGAATTCCAAAAAGTCTCCAAGAAGACAGAACTTCGCGGCGGCGTCATGGACGGTAAGCTGCTGAAAGAAGCAGACGTCAAAATTCTGGGAGACTTGCCATCCAAAGAGCAACTCATGGCACAAATTGCCGGCGCAATCAATGGCGTGGCAAGCAAGTTGGCTGTGGGAATCAACGAAGTACCAGGTTCACTAGCGCGAGCTTTGCAAGCGTGGACTGACAAGCAAAAAGATGACGGTACGGCTACTGTTGCGGCAACAACTGAAACTGCACCGGAAGCGGCAACAGAAACTGCACCCGAAGCTGCAACAGAAGCGGCACCCGAAGCTGCTGCTGAGTAAGAACGTTAACAATAAATTCACATTACAGGAATTACATCCATGACTACTGCAACTGACGAAATTTTGGATAAATTGAAAACTCTGACTTTGCTAGAAGCTTCAGAGTTAGTCAAGCAAATCGAAGAAGCCTTCGGTGTCAGCGCGGCTGCACCTGTTGGTGGCATGATGATGATGCCCGGTGCTGCTGCAGCACCAGCAGAAGAAGTCGTTGAACAAACCGAGTTTAATGTCATTCTCGAAGATGTTCCTGCTGATAAGAAGATTTCTATCCTCAAAGCTGTCCGTAGCTTAACAGGTTTAGGTTTGAAAGAAGCCAAAGACTTGGTGGAATCTGCACCTAAGCCCGTTAAAGAAGCTATTCCTAAGGAAGCAGCGGAAGCAGCGAAGAAAGAACTTGAAGACGCTGGCGCTAAAGCTAGCATTAAGTAATCAAGGTTTTCTAGTAACCATTAGAGGGTGTGCCGACAACGGCGCACTCTTTTTCTTAAACTAATGTAAGTCAGCATCCCAGACACCAATATAGATTTGTTCCTCTCCATTGCGTTCAATGATGCCTTTTAATTCTTTAGATTTAAAGAAATATTTTTGAGCTTGTCGCTGGTAGACTCGTCGTAGTCCTTGTTTCACGTCTTCAGCAGCATGACCACCCATCATTCCCTGTAGAGTCGCTTGCATGATATCTAAGGAGACAGATTGATCAAAAGTTACCTCGGTTTGACGCAGCACTTCGGAATTAGCGTCAAATAAGTAACTGAGATCAACACGGTCGGGATCGTATTTGTAAACTAGAGCACGAGTATTCCATAAGCCTTGAGAAACCTGAGTCGGAGTGCCTAATTCAGCTTTGAGGTTACTTTCTAGTGTGCCCGTGGGAAATCCGGGAACGTTGCGAATTGTTGGGGTGTTAGGTATTTCTGTTTGATGTTCTGGTTCTGGGGTGGAAGTTGCTGCTAATAAGGATGGTGGCGTCTCTGTAGTGACTGAGGTGGGTTTGGGTAATGGGGATGCTACTGGTGGAGATGGAGTGGGGGATGCGACTGGGGTAGGTTTAGGCTGGGGTGAAGGGATAGGTGAGGGCTTGGTTTCAACAATTACTATTGTCTTAGATGTCGGTTGGGGTTGGGGTATAGAGGCTGAGGGAATGGGAACAATTTTAAAAATTACTTGTGGTTTGCTTGGCGCAGCTTTGGGTAAGGGAAATTGCGCCGTTACTGGTTGATTAGCAGATTGGGGTAAAGAACTCTGTCTCGGGGGAGTTGGAATCGCTACCGGATTTGTGCGATTTGCTGGTAATTGTAATAAAACTTTTTGTCTGAGATTTGGAGTTGTAGGTCTTTGCTTGAAGTAATAAGCGATCGCCACACCGCCAATTAAGATACTGAGTAATAAAAAGATAATTAAAGGCTTTTGCCAATCAGTATGAGTAGGTGATATCGCCGTCAAGTTATACGATGAGCTTTCGGCAACTCCTGAGCGGTAAATCGCCGTCGTCTTCGGAATTTGTGCAGAAGCGGAAATAGCTGCAGAGTGCAAGGCATACAACATTTTGCTGGCGTTGCTATAGCGATCGCTCGGAGATGGTCGAATTGCTTTATTCAGAACTGTAGCTAATTGATCCGAGACGCTGGGAGCATAATGTTGCCAAACTACTGCGCCCGTTTGGGGATTTGTTTGTAACGATTGCGGATGTTTGCCTGTGAGTAGATAAATCGCTGTCAAACCGAGACTGTAAAGATCGCTGGCGTAGATAGGTCGTCCGGTGGCTTGTTCTCCTGGCATAAAACTCGGAGTGCCAATGACAATCGATGGTGTATCATGCTGCGACGAATCCAGTTCGGAAATCATTGTTTCCTTAACTGCGCCAAAATCGATCAAAACTGGTTTACCATCTGTTGCCCGCAGAATAATATTATTCGGCTTAATATCGCGGTGAATGATTCCTTTGCTGTGGATATATTGCAGTACTGGTAGCAAACTCATCAGCATTTGCCTGACAGCTATTTCGCTGAATTGTCCTTTAGTGGCAACAATCTTGGTGAGAGTTGGACCTTCAATCCATTCCTGGACGAGGTAAAACTGCTCGTTTTCCACAAAGTAGGCGTATAACTCCGGAATTTGATCGCAAGCCTCTCCGAGGTATTCGAGGGTAGCGGCTTCTCGTTCAAAGCGTTGTTGAACGAGTTTGTAAACGTTTGGATCACTGGCAATGGGCTTAAGTTGCTTGATCGCGCAGTGGCGCTTTGAAGGCATATGGGTATCTGTTGCCAGAAAGGTTTCTCCAAAACCTCCGGCACCAATCACCTGAATCACCTGATAGCGATTGTTTAACAGCGTTATGTTCATTAGAATTTGAAAGCGCTTCGGGCTTCGCTTACGCCATGTACGTAGGCATCTATTCCCAAATCTACAACACCCCTATAGGAGTTTTCTGGTTATTTGTAAATATTGTCCTGAGGATTTTTATTTATGTCCTTTACGTACTCAGCTCTAAAACTTACTTTTTCTCGATTCTTTGGTATAAACTCTTATCTACGTAATGATGTATTTCCTGAGTAAATAATTTGCCATCTCCTACTCTCGCAATGTATAACTGACACATTACAAAGTATAAATTAATTTCCGATAATTATTTTTTTCCGATTGAGGCGCAGACAAAGTATGTAAACTTTGATAATATTATTTGCAGCGCCGAGCTTTTCTCTATCACCCTGCCACCGATACCAAGGAGTAAGGGTTTTCACGATTGTCTCACCCTGCGCCTGGGTCGCTGCTACTCTGGGGCGAGCTGTATCGACGTGATAGGAGCGCTCAAAGGCTCATTTTAAATCTAGCAAGCCATTTTCTTTAAGTTTCGGATTAAAACGAATTTGCATTTGTAGACCCCGCACTTCTAATGCTGCTAAAATTTCGGCTTCTACTCGCCGCGCCACATTTTTCAAGATTTTCATTTGCGCCATTTCATCGTGTACTGGTTTTTGATAGTCCGCTTGTTCAGCAGATGTCATCAACGCTTTGGCATCTATTGGTTGTGTCCATTTTTCCTTTTGGTCACCATTACCGACAGGTATGCTACCATTTTCGGCAATCCAAGCATTTTCAGTATTTTCCAGAACTGCCCGACTCGGACGGTCGATAGTTTGCACTTTTACCCAGTAACAGTATTGTGGCTGGCGGACTAAATGCTGCTTGAGGCTGATGTAAATATCCCGCGAGTAGCCAACAAATTGCAGAACTTGCTCTTGGTCAAAAATGGCGTAAATCCCGATCTTGCCTTCTAATTGCTCAGGTAATTGACCGTTTGTATCAATGTAAGGTAAGTATTCCAGGCTGAATAAGCTGGGTAAACTTGTCTGGGTTGTCATAAATTAATTTTCCGGCGGCAATCCTACGCGCTTTTTTGGTATACGGCACAAAGACGACTGGGTTGAAAAATCTTCGCACTAAACATGAAGTTAGGCGGTACATTAACAATAGCGTATTCACTATTTTGGTGATATTTTTCAAATTCTGCTGGCATACCTTTAGGAGTCGCAGTGCTATAGGGCACTGGTTGAAAC
The DNA here is from genome assembly GCA_038214545.1 of Cyanophyceae cyanobacterium. Lineage (GTDB taxonomy): Bacteria > Cyanobacteriota > Cyanobacteriia > Cyanobacteriales > Nostocaceae > JBBQRU01. Next base: position 59,270 of record JBBQRU010000008.1, read on the forward strand.
AGTAATTTGGTAAATTCCACCGCAGGACATGACAAATTTTGAGCAACTTGTGCTAGGAAAGTTTCACTCGTTAATAAACTAAATAAAGCAACTTGGGCTTGGGTTTCTAAGGTGAAGCTATTGTCGTAGTCTTCAATGACTTTTAGAGGCATACGGCTGATTTTCGGGTCTTCAGAGTTTTTCCTAAGTTCAGCCTAGGTGATTGTGCGATCGCCTGCCAAGCAAATGAGATTTTCTAGTGAGGAATCGTAACATAAGATTCCTACACCCCTACACTCTTGAGTGAAGCGCTTTGATAGTGGTGAATCTGGTCTTCTAGTTGGGCGATTTTGATGCGTAGTTCCAGCTGACTCGTGATCTGGCGACCTAATATGTCCAAGGCGACCATTTGTTCAGGACGTAGATATCTAGGTATTGTATCAATCGCGCAAAGCGTCCCCAGTGCCAAGCCTTCTGGTGTGACCAAAGGAGTTCCCGCGTAAAATCGGATGTGAGGGTCAGATACAACTAGAGGATTATTCGCAAACCGCTGATCTTCTAGAGCATTAGGTACAATTAGCATTTCCAATGGTTCACAGATCGCATGGGCGCAGAATGCTAAATTGCGATGAGTCTCGGTTGCTTCTAAACCAACGCGTGATTTAAACCATTGCCGAGTAGCATCCACCAAACTAATTAAAGCAATTGGGGTACCGCAAATATACGCAGCTAAAGAAGTCAGATCATCAAATGTCGTTTCCGGTAGGGTATCGATGATTTGATAGCGCTCAAGTGCTTTGAGTCTTTCTTGCTCGTTCTCAGGGATGGGTGGGACTTGCATGAGCGGCAATAAAATGATATTTAATTAAAAGTTTGATTATACGAAGCTTCAATATTACATTAATTTTTGTTGGACAGATAACAAAACCCTGATATTTGCTGTAAAACTTTGTAGCATTTGAGGCGTTGATACCAAATAATAGTCAGGCATGATTAACCAGCAAGTTTCTGAGATTCCCCAAAGCGCTTGGAGCCGTCCTATCGGACTTGGTTGGGACAAGCCTTACACTGTACGCTACGCCAGTAATATTGATGATGGTCCTTGGCATGGGATGCCTTTAGGTGGTTTTGGCGGTGGTTGTATTGGTCGTTCCTCGCGGGGAGATTTTAACCTGTGGCACATTGATGGTGGTGAACATACCTTTAAAAGTATCGCTGCTTGTCAATTTAGCGTGTTTGAGTCCGCATCGCGGTCGCAAGCCTATGCTTTATCAACTCAACCGCCTGAGGATGGTAGCCTCCTCGCTTGGGAGTGGTATCCAGGGGGAGAGGGGGAGGGGGGGAGTGGGAGTTATCATGCTCTTTATCCTCGGAGTTGGTTTGTTTATGAGAATGTTTTGGCAGCAAAGTTAACTTGTGAGCAATTTTCGCCGATTTGGGCGGGAAATTATCAAGAAGCGAGTTATCCGGTGGCGGTGTTTTTATGGACTGCTCATAATCCAACTAATGCACCGATTACACTCAGTATTATGCTCACCTGGCAAAATATGGTGGGATGGTTTACGAATGCAATTGCCAATCCTAACGTGCAGGTACGGGATGATGGTAGTCCGGTTTATGAGTACCAACCGCGTTTGGGTGAAAGTGAGAATAATTACAATAAATTAGTTGAAGATGCGGAAAATATTGGCTGTGTTTTAGGTCGCGCCTTAAATGGTGAAGTTACCGAAGGTGATGGACAATGGGCAATTGCAACCCGGAAAAATCCCAAAGTCGAAATTTTCCATCATACTAAGTGGAATCCTAGCCTGACAGGTGCCGAATTGTGGCAGAGTTTCGCCCGTGATGGTTCTTTATCTAATCATGTTGATGAAACTCCAGCTTTGGCTAATGAACAGTTAGGTGCAGCGATCGCGATTCGGTTTACATTGCAACCAGGGGAAACCCTCGAAATTCCCTTTGTGCTGGCTTGGGACTTACCAGTAACAGAATTTGCCAAAGGAGTGAAATACCACCGCAGATATACGGATTTTTTTGGTCGTAGCGGTGAGAATGCTTGGGCGATCGCTACCACGGCGTTGGATCAATACAAAAATTGGCACTCTTCAATTCAAAGTTGGCAACAGCCGATTCTCGCACAGGATTTGCCGGACTGGTTCAAGATGGCATTGTTTAACGAACTTTATGACCTAACTTGTGGCGGAACATTATGGAGTGCAGCATCCGTTCGCGATCCTTTAGGTCAGTTTGCCGTGCTGGAGTGTTTAGACTACCGCTGGTATGAAAGTTTGGATGTCCGATTGTATGGGTCTTTTGCCCTGTTAATGTTATTTCCCGAACTGGAGAAGTCTGTAATTCGCGCTTTTGCACGGGCAATTCCAGATCAAGACGATACTCCGCGCACCATCGGTTACTATCTGACTATCAAGGCGGAAAGTCCGCTGGCTGTTCGCAAAGCTAAAGGCGCTACACCTCATGATTTAGGCGCACCTAACGAGCATGTCTGGGAAAAAACTAATTACACCAGCTACCAAGATTGCAATTTATGGAAAGACTTAGGTAGTGATTTTGTCCTCCAGGTGTATCGCGACTTTCTGCTAACAGGGGGAGTTGATGTGGAATTTCTCGCCGATTGTTGGGAGGCGGTAGTGGAAACTCTCAACTATCTGCGAACTTTTGACAAAGATGGGGATGGGATTCCGGAAAATTCTGGTGCGCCGGATCAAACTTTTGATGATTGGCGGTTGCTGGGAGTGAGTGCTTATTGTGGTGGATTGTGGTTGGCGGCGTTAGAAGCAGCGATCGCGATTAGTGATATTTTGTTACATAGAAATGCAGATCCGGTAATGGCGCAGCAAAAGGCAGTGTTTGAAGAGTGGCTAGTGAAGTCGCGCCCAGTCTATCAAGAAAAACTCTGGAATGGAACATATTATCGACTCGATAGTGAAAGCGGTTCGGATGTGGTGATGACGGATCAGTTGTGCGGTCAATTCTACGCCCGCTTATTAGGATTACCAGATATTATCCCCACTGAGTGCGCTCAATCGGCATTGAATACTATTTATGATGCTTGTTTTTTGAAATTCCATCATGGGCAATTCGGTGCAGCTAATGGTCTGCGTCCGGATGGTTCTCCAGAAAATCCTCAAGCTACTCACCCTTTAGAAGTGTGGACGGGGATTAATTTTGGATTAGCCGCAATGGGAGTGCAGATGGGGATGAAAGATCTGGCTTTTGACCTGACTCAAGCAGTGGTACGGCAGATTTACGACAATGGATTGCAATTTCGGACTCCGGAAGCTATTACCGCCACCGGAACTTTCCGCGCTAGTGTTTATCTGCGTCCAATGGCAATTTGGTTAATTTATGGTGTTTTAATGGGTTTTACACCTTAAGATAGATGCTTTTTATTCGGGTGTATTAAATAAGTTTAATGCACTCGACTTCGATCTAATTCAACTTCAGATAATTTGGGTTGCAGAAGTCAAATCTGGGTCGATTTTTTTGGCATTTTGGCAACACAGTAATATTTATTCCGGTAGAATCTCGATTAATTTTAATAGATAAGATATATAAATTTTATATAAAGTTTAATTAAAGCTTAGATGAAGTAGTGTTGATTTACTGACATTAATTGCATTAATAAAATAGGGCACCTAAAGATTAAAATGATGTTGAAATCATGGCTGCGAAGCGAATTAAACATGACTCAATTCGTGGAGACGCTGTGAGCATAAAGCCGCAACAGAGTGACAGCAATCAACTTAGGTGATTACCAACCTTAATCAAGAGTGATGGCAGTACGCAGCCTCTTGATACTTTTGAAGAGTTCCCGCAATTTATAACAAATCGACACAAATATCTTGATTAGAGGTTAGTGTATGAATCTTATCTCCAATACAGCCATTCCGGAAAATCAATTGATGGATGGCGAGCCAATGCCAATTCAAACTGCAATCCTGAAGTTTTTGAGATTGGTAGAAGAGAATCTCGATTTAACATCAGATTGGAGTCGAAATTGTCAAATTCACTCATTTGATCTGGGTGATGAGTTGTTTAAGTATGATTCACAAGAAACTAAAGAACATAGTGATTTGTACTTAGTTTATCAGGGTCGCGTGCGACTTTTGAGTTTTGTGGCTCATCAGCAACGAGAGGTGTCAGCACAGTTGTTGCAGGTGGAAGAAACTTTTGGTGCAGACCAATTGTTCACACATGCGCCTTTATCATACCGAGCGATCGCGGCAAGTAG